>DAOWAG010000180.1 GCA_030634715.1 Candidatus Aegiribacteria sp.
GAAATAGACAGGGAGAAGTTCTACCTGATAGAGTACCCATGGCCTCCCGGATCCTGGCCACCCGAAGGTCCGCATCCCGATAAACCGGAGGCAAGGGAAAGCTTCATTGAGACTTTCAATCAGGGATTCGCGTTCATGACGTATATGGGGCATGGCTCCGCCGGTCAGGTAGCGCATGAGAAGATGATGCTGTCCGAGGATGTCGGTAGATTGACAAACGGATCGAGACTGCCGGTGTCATTCTGGTCGACCTGTGATCTGGGGCATTTTGACACTCCGGGCACCGACGCGATAGGGGAGGCAGTTGTTACCCACCCTGCCGGTGGATGTATTTCATCAGTAGCCGGTACAAGGGGAACTTACGGAAACATGAATTACATCTATTTCAGAAGTATCGTTGATTCACTCACTAACAATCCCGGGCTCTACGTTGGGGATGCCGTATGGCAGTCAAAACTTGCCCTTTCTGGTTCATACTATCAGAATAACAAATTCTATATCATGTTCGGTTATCCTGAAATGCCGCTCCCTCTGCCTGAATCAGACGGTTCTGTCTCGGTGAACGGTGATACGCTCAGAAGCGGAGAGTTTAACAGCATTACGGGGAGCGGATTCCAGCAGGATGGATTGGCTTTTCTGGAAATACTCGAATCTTCCTGGTACACGACCTACACCTGTCTTGGCGGAGCGCTCTTAGAATACATCAAGTACGGAGGAACCGCCTTCAGAGGAACAAAAACGGTCAGTAACGGAGGATTCGAGCATGACTGTTTCATTCCACTTCAATCAGCGACAGGCGATCTTGCCAGGATCGCTTCAACTGTTATTTCCGGTGAGAATGATCTCTGTGGAACTCAGGACCCGACAGTTCTGATTGAGGGTCACCCCTCCGGAAACGATCTGGAGGGACCGGATGTTGCGATGTGGCTCCGTGTGTACGATGGAGTTGTGCATCCGGAAGTAACTGGAGATATAACACTTGAAGCTGAAATAAGTGATTCCAGCGGGATCTGTCTTCTTGGCGGATCAGGAAGACAGCTCAGTCTTTTCATCGATGGTGATGGAAGTGATGTTAGTTCCTGGTTCTCATACCACAGAGGGAGTTCCACAAGCGGAAGACTCACATACGACATAGAGGCGCTAACTCCAGGGGAGCACAGCATCATTCTCTGGAGTATTGATGGTCTTGGAAACAGTTCAAGGGACACACTGAATCTCAGAATTCTGGATGATCAGGACCTCAGCATCACTGAAGCTCTTGTATATCCCAATCCAGGATACGGGCAGAGGTGCTTCAGTTTCAGAGTATCCGAGGATTCCGAAGTCAGCGTATCCATATTTACAGTTTCCGGAACGAAGATAGAGGAATTATCCGCAACCTGCCTTCAGGGGTACAATCAGATTATCTGGAACGGATTTGATCATGACGGTGATTCTCTCGCTTCCGGTTCATATATTTACAGAATAGAGGCAAACGCTCTTGGAACTTCGGTTTTCAGCAGAACTACTGCCGCAACCGGAATACTCGCTGTCACAAAGGAGGGTGAATTGTGACCGAGCCATCTGATGACAAAATAGGCTGGCTCTGGAAACAGGTTGAAAAAGCCAGGAAAGATAACAATCATGAAATGGCAAGAGAAAGTCTGGAAAGGCTTCTTGCTGACCCCTCTGTGCATGGAACATCCGATGAGGATCTCGCGAATCTCAACCTCAGCCAGCTTGACCTAGAGGAGGGTCGCTCCAGGGAAGCGGCTCTGAGGCTTTCTAGTTTCAAATGGCATGGTGTTCCCGGTCCCGCCGGATTACTGCTCACATCCGACGTTTATCTCAAACTGGAATGGTTTGAGCAGGCAAGGGAAGCACTGGAGGAGTATCTGGATATTCTTCCGGAGGATCTTGATGCGCGCAGGAAACTCGGACTTGTTCACCTGATGCTTAACAACGATGAAGAGGCACAGCGCCTTCTGCTGGCAACGGCACGCAGGGAGAAGTACCGAATTCCTGCGACCCTTACTTATCTTGCCATGCTGGAAGCCAAAACAGGACACATTGAAGAAAGCCTTCACCTGCTTCTTCAGGCAAAAGAACTTGCTCCTCAGGATGAGAGGATCGAACATACACTTCTTCGAATAGAATCACTTAGAGTCAGTCTGAAACGAAGAGCCCTTCATCAACGCGACCTTCCAATTGAAGATATTGTTGCTGGAATGGTAAGTGGAATGCTGGAACTTCACGGATATTCAAAGGAAAAATCCAGGCAGGCTCTTGATGTCTGGAATTGCTTCTGTGCGAAGGTCACTCCCCGCGGCAGGAAGCCTGCCATATGGGCTGCCGCTCTTGAATATTCGGTAACAAAGTACGGTCCGCATTTCACCCAGAGGCAGCTTGCGCTCGAGTATGGAATCTCTGTATCGCAATTAGGCGAACACTACATCGCGATCTCCGAAGCGGTCGACCTCGATTCGATAGTCAGTACTGATCTGCTGGTGGAAACCGAGAAAGCCGGATCAGGTCTGTCCAGCCTTGTAAGAAGGGAAGAGATGTCGGAAGTAATCGCTCTTGTTGCAGGCAAACTTGATGAATTCGAAGGTCCCGGAGAAGTCTGTTCGTGGGTGTTTAACAGGATTGAACCCATTAATGAAGCCGAACGCAGAGAGATAGAGGATTTTCTCAGCTTCCTCTGGAAAAGAAAATAATGGGGCCGGGCCTTACATCTAAACATTTCCAGGAGGTATTATCTGATCCTGAAGATTCGCCTGAACAGAGACGGTCTTCGTAATTTCATTGTTGATTTGAACACGTAATCTGTCAGAACCCTTTTAAATCCGGATCTCCTGTCCATTTGATTTCTCTTCCACGCAAGGCAGCCAAACGAGCGAACAGCGATATATATCGGGTATTTCTGCCATATCGGGACTCTCAGCACTCCCATTCCCTCAAACATTATCCTGTCGGATTCTTTTCGGGAGCGAGTCTGTTGCCAGTATAGCCAGTCATGTACAACTGCAGCGTTCCCGTACTTTCCCCACCGCGGCAGGATAATCCAGAACAGTCTTGGAATCGAAGCGAAATCAGTCATGAAACCTATTTTGACTTCCACTGTATCTCCACTTCCCTCTTTTCCAACATCGTAACCGAATGGACGCAGAATTATCCATGTTCTTCCATCCGAGAGTGGTGAGACAATCAGCGAATCTGTGAACCGGCTCATCTTTCAGCTTCCCTCGCTCTGATTCTAATATTGAATTCAAGCTCTGACTCTAATATATTACTGGTTCTGTGAATATTAGGCAATCTACTAAATGAAAGGTTCTGTATGAATTCCGTAAAGTATGTCTATTTCTTCGGTGGAGATGAAACCGAGGGTAACCGCACTCAGAAGGAACTTCTCGGAGGTAAGGGCGCTAACCTGGCCGAGATGACGAAACTTGGACTTCCTGTACCTCCTGGATTTACGATATCAACCGAAGCCTGCGCAGGATATTATAACGTTGGAGATGAAGGAACCTGGCCCGATGGACTGCAACAGCAGATTCAGGATAAACTCGCACAGCTGGAAGAGATAACCGGAAAGAAATTCGGGTCAGGAATTGATCCGATGCTTGTGTCTGTAAGGAGCGGTGCAGCTGTTTCAATGCCGGGTATGATGGATACAGTTCTCAATCTTGGTTTAAATGATGATTCCATAGATGCAATCACTCAGAAAACGGGCAATCCAAGGTTCGTTCTTGATGCATATC
>DAOWAG010000086.1 GCA_030634715.1 Candidatus Aegiribacteria sp.
AACGGACAAATCTGTAGAAATCGGGATAACTGTTATAAGCATTCGCGTATATGGCCGCTGCGGTGCTATCTGCGATCCCTCTGTACTCAAGAGCTCCCCTGCTGGCACCTGCATGTATTGAATCGACCCTGAGGTCGGTATCAGCGATAATAACATTGGACATTCTTCTGCCCTCTGCGCGGTATCTGGTTGAAATCCGGTTCCTCTCCGCCTGCATCCTGGTGAAGACGGCAATCTGGTTCTCAACCGGAAGATCTGCCCGTTTAATTCGAACATCAACGATGTGTATACCGTACTCCCTGGCCATCCGCCTGCAGGTTTCGGTTACTCTATCTAGTATCGCGATTCTGCCTTGCGCAGGAATCATTCTTATGAGCCTTATGGTCTCTTGAATTTCCCCTTCTTCATCGATGGTGAAATCATCCAGAGTGTCGGCAAAAGCTACGCTGCTTACGAGCCAAACGTAGTCATTAAGACCGATAGGGTTGTTTGTGCTTCTAACGATCTGAATCAGATTGCTTTTACCGAGTTCCTGCCTGATCATGGAATAGATTATGTCATCAAGGCGTGACATTGCTCCGGTTTCCGAACGGACGCTCCTGAGAAACAGAAGAGGATTTTCTATTCTCCATCTGGCATAGCAGTCGACCTTTATGTGTTTTTTGTCCTTTGTGACAACGTCAGCAGGAGGATCATCGTATTCAAGAATTCTATCATCGAATATCTTCACCTGCTGAATAAACGGTATTTTGAAGTAGAGTCCCGCTCCCTGGCTCAGGGCAACTCCCTGTGCGTTTTCTTCCATCCAGAGTTCCAGTTCGGCCATCTCCCCGGCAGTGCGATTACCGACTATTACTCTGACAGGATTTCCAAGTTGAAGAATCACGGCCTGTTCGGTTTCAGATATTGTATAGAACGCTCCGGTAACAACCAGCAGGATGAAAAGCGCGACGAGTCCGTAAATTATATTCTTGACGCGTTTCATCATTCACCTCCCACAAGATTGTAATGTGTAAGGGCACCGGCCGATTCGTCAACAACTGTTATATCAGCAGCATGAAGCAGGGCTGCGAGTGTCTCGAGGTGAAGTCTTACGGTTGTCACTTCCGGGCTCTTTCGATACTCCTCGGCTACCGCGGTGAATCTGAAGGCTTCGCCTAACGCCATGTTTACCCTTTCAGCGCTGTATCCCATCGCGGCGTTAACGATAATTACGGAATCCGCAAGCGCCTGAGGTATCCTCTGGTTCCTGTAACTTTCTGATTCGTTGATGTACGCCTGCATGTCTTCCCTTGCTGTGGCTACATCCTTGAACGCAGCGGATACCTCCTGGGGAGGTTGCACATCCATAAGCTGAACAGCGACAATATATACGCCCATCGCGTATTCATCGGTCAGCCTCTGTATGAGATCCATTATCCTGTTCTGTATCGCAAGCTTCCCTGTAGTCAGAACGGCATCAATCGCATTATTACCAACAATAAGCCTCGTACTGGCTTCAGCTATATCCCTCAGTGTGCCATACTGATCACGCACATTGAAGAGATAATCAGTGGCGTTGTTGATCCTGAACTTCACGATAATAGCAAGGTTGATGATGTTCTCATCACCCGTGAGCATCTGCGCTTCAGTCAGCATTTCACGATCATTCGTGAAGCTCTTGTATGAAGGGGGATTATCGGTAAGAGTCCTGAATCCTATTTCAATGCGCTGCACAACATTTACAGCCGGCTTATACACTACCTGTACGGGCCATGGCCATTTGAAGTGAAAACCCGGATCATTGGTGGACGTATACCTGCCGAATGTAAGTACTACTCCCACTTCTTCCGGATCAACAATGTAGAATGGTCCCCCGAGAAGGAACCACAGCAAAACCCCCAGAGCCAGTATTCCCAGCTTGTACTTCCGGGGAAATATCTCTCCGGACCTAACAACTTTCATCTCAACCTCCAGATTCCTCATTCAACATGAATGTGTGATTATGTTACATTTCCTTGAGTCTGCGCTGAAGAGTACGGCGGCCAATACCCAGAAGATCTGCCGCTCTTGTTCTGTTTCCACCAGTAAGCTCAAGCGTTTTCCTGATAGCAAGGTTCTCAAGTTCATCAAGGTTAACAGGTAATTCCGTCTGAAGAACAGTGGTTTTCCCCGATGGCGCCCCGGCTATTTCTGATGGAAGCTCCTCAACGCTGATTCTGCTGCCTGATATAATCAGAAGACTTTCCATGAGGTTTCGCAGCTGACGCACGTTTCCGGGCCAGCTGAATGAAACAAGATGTTCAAGAGCATCGGGTGTAATTTCGGGAAGAGGGAGCCCGTGCTTATCGGCTGCCTCCCTGAGGAATGACATGGCCAGCATTGGGATGTCATTTCTTCGTGAACGCAAGGGGGGGATGTGGATTTCCACAACTTTCAGTCGATAGTAAAGATCCTCCCTGAATGTTCTTTTTCTGACAGCTGATTTGAGATCGGTGTTTGTCGCTGCGATGAGTCTTACATCAATGGGGTGAGGGTTGTTGCTTCCAAGCCTTGTGACTGTGTTCTCCTCAAGGATACGAAGCAGCTTAACCTGGATATCAAGGGGAATCTCTCCTACTTCGTCAAGAAGGAGCGTTCCCCCGGAGGCCGCTTCGAACTTACCCTCACGCACTTTATCAGCGCCTGTATAAGCTCCTCTTTCATGTCCGAACAGTTCATCTTCCAGAAGGGTGCCGGGTATCGCAGCACAGTTCAGAGCAAGATATGGCCCTGTCCTTCCGCTGAGAGCATGAATCTGACGGGCAAGTACATCCTTCCCGGTTCCGCTCTCTCCGGTGATGAGGACAGTTGCCTTCACAGGAGCAACGCGTCTTGCTTTCCTGACAACCTCGCCCATAACACGGCTTCGATAAAGAAGCTGGGAAGTTTCCACAGCTTTCTGTGATTCCGAGACTGAACTGCTTTCAACAAACCTGATTGAAAAGGAAAACGCTCTCTGTATAGCGGCCTGTAGTGCCTGCGTATCGTTTATGTTCAATAGAATATCGACTACGCCGGATTTCATCCAGGAAATCGCATCTTCAGCTCCGATTGTCCTGCCATGAATGACAACTCCGGTCGCAAGATTCGCTTTCTGCAGTGTCTCAAGAAATCCTGACATATGCATATCACCAATAGACGCTGAAATTACGACAGCATTGACAGATCGGGATCGAATTCTACGAAGCGTCCTCCGCGCATCTGACTGGATACTTACGCTGTATCCCATCGCTGAGATCCGGTTTTTCAGATCCTCGGCTCTCTCAGGGTTCTCATCAGCGACAAGAACAGTTCCTCTACCGAGCGCAGTTATCAAGACATTCTCCTTCGATGTATTCGATTGTCGTCAGATACACCATCAGTTCCGTTCACCAGGTTCCTTTTCAAGGAGAAAGGGAGGCATAACCAGAACATCAATGCCCGTTCCATAGAAACAACGAACCGCATCAACGGGTGTTGCAACGATAGGCTCTCCCTTTACGTTGAACGATGTATTCAGGATTACAGGAACTCCTGTTCTTCTGTAAAAACTTTCTATCACATCATAATAGAAAGGATTTGTCTCTCTGATCACGGTCTGTACCCTTGCTGTTCCATCGACGTGAGTTACGGAGGGAATATCGCTGATCTTCTCGGAAAGCACAGGATAAGTCTTGTTCATATATCTCGCAATGGCGCATCCTTCAAAATACTCATGGGCTTTCTCCTCCAGGCAGCTGGGGCAGAAAGGTCTGAATGATTCTCGATGTTTCACAACCTTGTTGACTATATCCTTCATGTCTTCTCTCCGCGGGTCGGCGAGAATGGATCTGTTGCCTAGAGCCCTTGGACCGAATTCCATCCTGCCGTTAAACAGTCCCACAACCTTACCCTGTTCAATCAGCTCAGCGGTTCTGTCCACGAGATTATCGGGTCTGCTCCATCCGAGCCTGGCCATTTCCAACGCGTCGCGGATTTCCTCCTCGGAAAATTCAGGACCAAGGTACATGCTGAAAGGTGGAACAAGGGGAATTTCCGGATAATTCTTCCGATGAATGTGCACTGCGGCTCCTACGGAAGTCCCCGCATCATGCGCAGCGGGAAGAGGAAATGTTTCGTCAAAACTGGATTCCTTCTCAATCAGTCCATTCATCACGCAATTCAGACCTACGCCTCCTGAAATCACCAGCTTGTCCATCCCGGACACTTCCGAAAGATACTCTACTAGAGAAAGGCCAACCTCCTCCAGAGCTTTCTGCGCGGAACATGCGATATTCATGTGTAGAGAAGTAATCTCGGTTCCCGGTATTCTCGGAGGACCAATGACCCTCTGTACTTCTTCTCCGAAGTTGGCTGAATGAACACCCATGTGAATATCAAGAAGTCTGGTGTTCAGATGTATTTTACCTTTACTGCTGCTGATTATTCTCCTGAATATTTCCAGATATTCCGGTTCTCCATAACTGGAAAGCCCCATTATTTTATACTCGTCATTATCCGGCATAAAACCGAGATGTTTCGTAACAGCGCTGTAATAAATTCCGGGTGAATTGGGAAATCTTGAAGAGGAGTGTATTTCCAGCCCGGCTGGCGTGAAACTCGCAAGTATGCTGGTGTCTCTTTCCCCGACTCCATCCATTGTAAGAACAGCGGCCGATTCAAATCCTGAACAGAAACAGGCTGCTTCCGCGTGAGCGATGTGATGCTCGACAAAATCGACCCTTGCTTTAAGAGAATTTCCAAGATGGTTTCTAATAAGTCTCTCTATCGTAGCCATTCTTTTAGCGCCGTTCAGCTGCGAAAGAAGAAAGTAGAATCCTCCGTTCTTCAGGAGGTAATGTCTGCTGTGGGAGATATTCTCCCGCATAACAAGACCGGGAAGCATATAGAAAGCGATATGATCAAGTTCGCCGGGATCGATCGAAGCGCTTTCAAGCACATAATCCACTGCTTTTTCGGGATAATTTGCGTAATGCTTGATTCTTCGAAATCGCTCCTCCTCCGCGGCAGCGATAAGCTTTCCATCGATAAGCAGTGCAGCAGCCGCGTCGTGTTTGTAACAATTAAGCCCCAGAATTATCGCCATTATTGCTCCTGATCGATGTTGTCATGCCCTGTGCTTCCTGCACTGAAGTACATTCAATTGTGTTTCCACGTCAGCCCTATGGCTTTCCAGCAGTAAGATGCGGTATAGCGGATATCATGCTTTCGTCTGCCAGGCTTAACCAGTCCAGCAAACAGCCTAAAAGTATAAAGCAATGTCATGAAAACTCTGAAACCGGTTACAGCACCGTACTTTCCGTGTTTTCTGAGAAACCGTATTTTCTCCGGAATATACCTCAGCCAGGTTTCCCGTCCAAACATCTGACGAGCCGCTACTCCCTCCAGATGAATAACAGAAGCTTCTGGTATAAACCACACTTCCCAGCCGGATCTGATCATTCTGTATTGCAGATCCGTCTCCTCATGATAGAAGAAATAATCTTCGTCAAATGGTCCTGTATCCAGAAGAGCCTCTCGTCGGAACGCCATGACAGCTCCTACAAGCCAGTCAACTTTCTGCTCATTAAGATGTGAAGAATGAACTGCCGCTTTCCTTCCAAGATAAGGAAGATGCTCTCTAATCAATTTACCAGGAAAAGGGAAATCTCTCATGGAAGGTTGAAGTGATCCGTCGGGCCAGAGAAGTCGAGGTCCGACCATACCGGCTTCCGGGTGTCTCTCAAGAGCATCAACGAGTGATGAAAGGCTCCCAGGCATGAAAATAGTATCGTTGTTTGCCAGGACAAGTATATCATCATCCGAATTTTGAATAACGCGGTTCGCTCCAGCTCCAAAACCAAGATTATGCTCCGCTCTCATCATGGAAAACCAGGATTCCCCGCCAAACTCCTCTTCCACGGCTCTGTCAGAACCATCAGTAGAGCAGTTGTCCAGAACAATCAGTCTGGCCTGCAGCTCTATCAATTGTGGCGCAAGAGAGTTGATCATATCACGTAATACTTCGGCGCCATTCCAGTTCAGAGTAATAACTGTGATCCTGTTCATTCTGCGACCTCATGTAATTGAGCGTTGCACTTATCCCTGAATTCCGCAAAAGAAACTATATCAGACCGACGAAGACTTGTAGGATGGGAACTGGAGAGCAGTTTGGGTTTGATTGGATTTCCGTTCTCATCGTTAATCTGATAATGAAGGTGAGGTGAAGTGGAGGTTCTT
>DAOWAG010000032.1 GCA_030634715.1 Candidatus Aegiribacteria sp.
ACCAATTATAGAATATACAGACCTCCTGTCAATACCATACATATCCTATTACATCTGCATTTACGTTAGTCTTGACAAATTAGCATTTCAATACTAATATACAATCTATTCGAAAGGATATGTATGTCATCACCTGTTACGATTCCTGAATCAGTATCTCTGGCAATTCATGCAATGTCAAAACTTGCAGCCTCGAGAGATGAACATATTGTTCTCTCAGATCTTCTTATTAAGCCGGGCTCAGCTAATCATCTGTCCAAGGTTCTGCAGAAGCTCACCCGCGCAGGTATGATTACATCAAAACGTGGCCAGGGCGGCGGATTCATCCTTGCAGTTCATCCCTCTGATATCAGATTGATGGATGTGTGGATTGCGCTGGAGGGAACATTTGTAACCGGTATCTGCCCGTTCACTGGACTGGGATGCGAACTTCCTTCGTGTTTGTTCGGTACAGTTGTAGAGGATGCATCAAACCTTGTTAGGAAATATTTCACAGATCATACTGTAGCCGACCTCGGCAGACTCTTCAAAGGAGAGCAAAATGAGTAGAATTACCAGAAAGATAATCAGGATAGATGAGGATAAATGTGATGGTTGCGGGATCTGCGCTGATGCGTGTCATGAGGGAGCTATACAAATTATCAATGGCAAGGCAAAACTCGTTAAGGAATCATATTGCGACGGTCTTGGAGATTGCATCGGTCCATGCCCTCAGGATGCAATAACCATCGAGGAGCGTTACGCTGATGAGTTCGATGAAGAGGCCGTCCGAAAACACCTGGAGGAACGGGATACATCTTCTCCAGCACCGGAACCGGTGGTCTGCTCATGCCCCGGATCAGCTGTAAGAGATCTTTCTCATCCTGCTGAGCCAGTGGAGACAGCAGTTTCCGGCAGCGAAACCTCCCGGTTATCAACATGGCCGGTACAGATCACACTTGTTCCTCCCAGTGCGCCATTCCTGAGAGACTCTGATCTTCTGATTGCAGCTGACTGCGTGCCCTTTGCCTTTCCAGATTTCCATAACCGCTTTATTAAGAGTAGGGTCGCTCTCGTTGGCTGTCCCAAACTTGATGATGCTGGATATTACACAAATAAGCTTACGGATATTTTCAAAATGAATGAAATAAAATCCATCACTGTTGTTTACATGGAAGTTCCCTGCTGCGGTGGTCTTGTTCAGCTTATTCACAAAGCCCTCATCCAGTCAGGAAAGCAGATCCCTCTTTCTTTCCTGAAAATCGGCATTAGGGGTGACATTCTGGATGAAATGAACCTTTAGAATTCTCTAGAACATCAATTACCGGTAAAGGATGCTATTTTGAGTTTGTGCAGAACTATTGGAACTATTTCCTAGTAAGTTAGTACATATTTTGTTGCATACATAAGTTCATAAGATTCATGGAGGAATCATGAGAGCAGCTGTCTTGACAATTCTGCTTATATCAGCCGTTTCGGCAGTATGTGGAGACAGTCTTGAAGCCAGTCCTGGTGTACTATGGGAATACGCCCTTGCTCACTCAAGCATGATGGGTTCGATGGAAAGCCTGATAGTCAGCTCGGATATGATCCGGGAGGCATCAGGACGCATACCTGATCCATCGGTAAGGTTTGGATGGGCACCGCTTCCACTGGAAACGAGAAACGGACCTGTGCTGTTTTCGATCACTCTCATGCAGAGGATTCCATGGCCAGGCTATCTTTCCAAGGCCAGATCTCTCACTTCATCTGGTGTGCAACTGGCCATTTTGAATCGGGATCTGGCTGGGCTGGAACTAAGATCCTCAATAACTGAAGTATGGTCAGAGATGTACTTGATCAGAAGCAGGATGGATTTCCTCGAGGGAGAATCAGCACGCCTCCAGATTCTCCTTTCGACCGCTTCCAGCAAATACGAAATTGGGGAAGTGAGTCTTTCAGACCTGCTGAGACTCGAAAACAGGATAGCCCTGATCAAGACGGATCAATACGGGCTTGAGTTGAATTTTAATGCAATCAATAGCGAGATGAACAGTCTTATTGGTCGGTCGATGGATGATGGTTTCCGCTGGTCCGATTCGTTGCCCGATGTTGAGAGCTTCCGACCATACCATTATCCGGAAGTTGATATAATCGATTTCCCGCTTGCGCGGAGAAGTTTCATTGAGGTTGAGGCTGCCCGGTCTGCAGAGGGACTCAGCAAGGAGCGTATGCGTCCGTCCTTTGAGATCGGTGCGACCTGGTCGGTGATTAATAATCCCTCAGTCGAGATGGGAGCGGTTGAAGAAGGAGGTGATGGATTGATGATATTTGCCGGACTGAGTCTTCCACTTGGCTACAGTGGAAGCAGATACACTCACAGTGCAGCACAATCCTCAGCAGCAGCAGCAGAACTGACTCATTCACAAAAACTTATGGACCTTTCCTCAATGAGGGTCGACCTGATGGCTACTATTGAAGGGCTGATCGACGTGTTCTCTTCGTACGAGACCGATATCGTGCCGAACCTTGAAGTAATTCTATCACTCACGGAGAGTGAATGGATGACCGGTGCAATGAACTTGAAAGATGTGATCGAAGTGATAAGTGAACGCAGGATCGCTCATCTTGAAATGATGAGTATTTACTCCCAGATCGTTGTAGAAGCTGCAAAGTTGAAAGAATTAACTGGAGACATAACAGAGAGAGGAGAATTTCTGTGAAAAAGAAAACGATAAGATTCGGAATCGCTATCCTGATTGGAATTGTTGCGGCGATCTTTATCCGGGGAATTTCCGGAAACGAAAGCCGGGCAGATGAGATTGAGATAGCAGAGGCTGAATCTGTGGCTGTTTCCGATGATAGTCAGGAACAGGTCGATGAGAGTACTCCTGAAGATGTGATCGACCTGAATAATGCGATCTGCCCTGTTATGGGTGGAGAAGTAATGGAAGGTCAGTATGTCGAATGGGAAGGATACCGTGTGCATTTCTGCTGCGCCGGATGTGACAGTCGGTTTCTCGCTGATCCGGAGAAATACCTGCCCGTTCTCGCGCAGGAATCCGCAGTCGCAGAACTGCTCGGTATCGAGTGCGCAAGCTGCTACCCGGAGGAATGTGGCTGCGATCAGCCAGAGCCACCATACGGCGGCGGCTGTCACTAGAAATCGGTTCAACTTCTCAGTTGAGGAAAGCTGGTGAGCTAAACTGAAGAATATTAAGAATTGGACTGTATCGACGATACTGATCACGGGAGTGATCATCGGACTGCTCTTTGGATTCCTTCTGCCAGGGAATTGGCTCTTCATGGAATCAACAGAGGACCATGATCATGAGGGAAGCATAAATCAGTTGGAGAGCTGGGCATGTCCGATGCTATGCGTAGTTCTCGATCATCCCGGCACCTGTCCGGTCTGTGGAATGGAACTTGAGCCTTTCATCAGTACCGGAGATGAAGTGGTTCTTTCAAGGCACGACCAGCATATGATCGGACTGACCATTGGGGAAACAGCAGTCAGGGATCTCTCCACCAGATTCTCGGCTCCCGGACTCATCGAATTCGATGAAACAGGACTCTACTCCATCACAGCCTGGACAGGTGGAAGGCTCGAACGCCTGTATGTGGATTACCAGGGAGAGCGTGTTTCTATGGGAGCAGCACTCGCTGACATCTACTCTCCAGAACTCTACTCAGCCAAGCAGGAACTGCTGGTTCTGTCTCAAGCAGGGAGCACTCTTGAAGATCACGGCATGATCCTTGCAGCGGAAAAACTTAGACTTCTTGGGGTATCTGACTACGTAATCAACAGGATAATCGAGACAGGTCATGTCAGAACTGTTTCAACAATAGTCTCACCTTCTTCAGGAACTGTTATTGCAGTTCTCGTTCGGGAGGGAGAATATGTATCCACCGGGCAGACTCTACTGGAACTGTCGGACATTTCCACGGTCTGGCTAACAGTTTATCTGACAGAGGACCAGTTCGGCTTAGTAAATAGCGGTCAGGAACTGGAATTCAGAATCGACACTGAACCTGACAGAGTATTCAAAGCTGTAGTTGACACGGTTGATCCCTTTCTGGACCATCAAGGCGGATCCTTTGAAGCACGAATCATTCTCGAGAACACCTCAGGAGAATTCCTTCCGGGTCAGTCAGCAGCGGTAGCATTCATCAACAGAGAACAGCCCGGAACGGTTCTGTCGATCCCAAGGGGAAGCGTGCTCTCGCTTGGTTCGCGATCTATAGTCTATGTAATGACTGGTCCTACTGTTTACTCAGCGGAAAATGACGGATCTCTCCGCATCGAGGAAGCAAGGTTCGAACCGAGGCAGGTCACAATCGGACCACTTGCAGCAGACAGCTCAGGAGAACTCTTCAATCCGGTCTATTCAGGGCTTTCAGAGGGAGACATTGTTGCTCTGAAAGGTGCTTTTCTAATCGACTCTCAAGCTGAACTCCTCGGGCTCCCATCATTATTCGATGTGGAATCGACGGAGTAATAGAACGCGATGATAAGAAAAGTCGTCGAAATCTGCCTGAGGAATCCTGCCGCGGTGATCATGATAGCCGCGCTGGCAGGCGGTACCGGCATATGGGCACTGAGAACAGTCCCCATTGACGCCTTCCCTGATATATCTGAAAATCAGGTTATCGTATCGACACAATGGGCGGGAAGAAGCCCGGATGATGTTCAGGACCAGATAACATATCCCCTCACAGTTGAACTTCAGGGCATTCCCGGCGTCAAACAGGTTAGAGGTATGTCCGGATTCGGGTTCAGCCGGATATATATTGTTTTTGAGGACAAAATAGATTTTTACTGGGCAAGAACACGTGTTCTCGAGCGTCTGGGAGGTCTTGCTGATCTTCTGCCTGATGACGCATTGCCTGAACTGGGCCCAGACGCCACACCTCTCGGGCAGATATACTGGTATACTGTCGAAGGTCCTCAGGATCTAGGGACACTTCGGACAATACAGGATTACACAATAAGATATGCTCTTCAGAGTGTTCCCGGAGTTTCCGAAGTCTCAAGCATCGGTGGATATGTAAAAGAATATCAGGTTGATGTCGATCCGAATCTTCTCTTCAATTTCGAAATAGACATTCAGCAGGTAATGGAAGCAATCTCCAGATCGAATATTGATATCGGTGCAAGGACTATTGAGGCCTCCGGTATGGAGTATGTAGTCAGGGGTACAGGCTTCCTGAATGGGATCGAGGACCTCGAGCAGGTACTAGTCACCAGCAGAGATGGAATCCCTGTCATGCTTGGCGACATCTCTACTATCAATATCGGCCCGGCGTTTCGAAGAGGTGCACTTGCCGATCATAACAGTGAGATCGTTGGAGGGATTGTCGTCATGAGAAAAGACGCTAATCCTGTAAGAGTAATCGATGCTGTGGAAGAAAGACTGACGGAAATCGCGCCTGCTCTTCCAGAAGGTGTAACCATCACGCCTTATTACGATCGAAGAGAACTCGTACTTGAGACAGTTGGAACTCTCTCTGGTGTCATCATAATGGAAATGCTGATTACACTGATAGTAATTCTGATTTTTCTGGTTCACCTGAGAAGCTCTCTTATCGTAACCTCCAGCTTGCCCTATGCTGTTCTGCTCTGTTTCGCAGCTATGAAAGTTCTTGGTATCTCAGCTAATATCATGAGCTTCGCCGGGATAGCAATCGCAATCGGTACATTGGTTGATATGGGTATAGTAGTAACGGAGAATATCCACCTTGCTCTTTCTCAAAAGAACGGCAGTAGTACACTTGTGAGCATACGTGATGCGGTCGCAGAAGTGGCTCCAGCAATTCTTACATCACTTGCGACAACAGTGATAAGTTTCATACCAGTTTTCTTCCTGTCAGGGCAGAGCGGAAGACTCTTCATCCCTCTTGCCTGGACCAAAACCCTTGTCCTGACTGCGGCAGGAATTGTAGCAATCACACTTATACCGGTATTATCCTCTATTTTCATCGCGAAGGAACCGGGCGAGCGAAGGCGAGTGAGAATACTTCTAGCGATACTGGGAGCAAGCGCTCTCGCGGCCTGGACGGCATGGTCTCTCGGTCCGCCTTCCTGGTTCCCTGTTCAGAGGTGGCTTCTCTCTACACTGGTTTTCGCAGGATCGGGATCTCTCTTCTGGCACCTGGCTGGCGAACACCTGCAAACAGAGAAGCAGGAGAGGGTTACACATTTGATAACATCAATATACGAACCGGTATTAAGATGGTGCCTTACTCATCGCAGAACCTTCCTGTTTATCCCATTCCTCATTATTCTGGCGGGGTTTTTATCAGTAACAGGAGCAAAGGTTTTCCTTAACCGGCTTGATTCAATCGGATTCAGATCGGATGAGTTCAGACTTACAGCGTTGCTGAAAGACCTGTTCCCTGGTATCGGAAGCGAGTTCATGCCGCCTCTGGATGAGGGAAGCTTCCTTTTCATGCCTTCACTCCTTAATCAGGCAAGCCTCGGAAAAACAGTTGAGACAATGATCTCTCAAAATGAAATGATTGCTGACATTCCAGAAGTTTCTCGAGTAGTCGGTAAAGCAGGCAGGGCTGATTCACCTCTTGATCCAGCACCTGCAGGTATGATCGAGACTGTGATAACCCTTCAGCCTAAGAATCAGTGGAGAGAGGGAATTACATCGAGTGATATTCTGGATGAACTGCGAGAAGTCACATCGATGCCTGGCATAGCGCCTTCCTGGCTGCAACCTATAGAGACTAGAATAGTTATGCTTCAGTCAGGGATAAGAACGAACATCGGGTGTGAGATTCATGGCTCCGATTATCTGGAAATCGAGCGAATTGCTCTTGAGATCGAAGGAATCATCGCTGAGATTCCGGGTGCAACTGACGTTTCAGCCCTCAGAACCGGTCGAAGACCTTACATTGAGTTCAGTGTGGACAGAGATGCGGCTGCAAGGTATGGCGTATCAATTGAACGGATTCAGGAAACAATAGCAGCTGCCATAGGTGGAGTAGACGCGACAACTGTGCTTTCCGGTAGAGAAAGAATTGATGTCCGTCTTCGATATTCCAGAGATTTCAGGAACGAGATATCGGATCTCGGCAGAATATTCGTGCGAACTATGTCCGGCTCTATGATCCCGGTTTCCCTGGTCGCCAGTATAGAAACTGTTACCGGTCCTGCGATGATAAGATCAGTCGATGGTGAACTTGTCGGCTATGTCATGCTCAGCG
The DNA here is from genome assembly GCA_030634715.1 of Candidatus Aegiribacteria sp. Next base: position 7,174 of record DAOWAG010000032.1, read on the forward strand.
CAGAGGGCAGGGATGAGGGTGGGCTTGTTGGGGAAGCGGACAGAATCCTCAGAGACATAATTAGATCAGAGGCTTCACTCTCACCTTTGGAGAGGACGATTAATCTTCCCGACGGCTACTATTTCAGATGGGTTGGAAGCTATCTGAATCAGATGGAGGCTAAGAGAAGGTTCAGTCTGCTCATCCCGATATGTCTGGCACTGATATTCGGGATTATGTATCTGCAATTCAAAACTTTTGCGGTCCCAGTGATAATATTCCTCGGAGCAGTTCCGCTTGCGATCGCGGGGGGACTCCTCTTCATGCAGATATGGCCCTTTCTTCAGGATTCTCTCTACGGTGTGGGGATAATGGCTTCACCATCGGATGGACCGGTCTATCTCACAGTCGCTGTCGTGGTTGGGTTCATAGCTCTCCTCGGTATCTGTGTGGATGACGGGGTTCTCATGACTACATACATCAATCAACTGATTAAAATAGAGAGACCCTCCTCAAAACGAGAATTGAGAGAACTTGTCCTCACTGCAGGAAAGCGACGCATTCGCCCCGCGGTGATGACAACAGTAACAACACTTATCGCTCTAATTCCAGTAATCCTGGTTTCAGGAAGAGGTTCGGAACTGTCCAGACCGATGGCTCTCCCGGTATTCGGGGGAATGTTGATAGAGTTCATGACTATGCTTATCGTACCGGTTGTCTACAGCTGGTGGCTCGAAAGGAAATTCAGTGGAAACATACAGAAATCATAGAATAGACATAGTCGTACTGACAGTGAACATTTCCCTGCATAAGGGAACAGCAAAGAAGCCTGTACCCGAAATAGAAATAGATACAGAGGGAGTGATTGGAGACACTCATCGGGGTACAGCTGGACGGAATGTGAGCCTCCTGGATAGAGAACTCATCGATGATCTTACATCTGCATCCGGGATTGAAAGAATTCCAGATGGCGGAATGGGAGAGAACATTACGTGCAGGATCAGTGGCAAGAATATTCCACAAGTAGGTGACAGGATACGAATAAATGATGTTCTCATGCATGTTGAAAAGATCGGCAAGGATTGCCACGGAGATGGCTGCGCTATCTTCAGGAGACTCGGCAAGTGTGTCATGCCCTCTGCAGGGATATTTTGCTCAGTGATCAGAGGTGGAAAAATCGAACCGGGCATGATCGGTGAACTTATACGGGAGATCTAACCTAAAATAGAGATCCACGACAGCAATAAATTTCCGATCAATCCCCATCAAATAACGCAGATATGGAAGATTGAATGAGCAGTTGGCTTTCCCGGCCAAAATGACGATAATCCAGTTTGCATTGCAGGCTCAGGTAAGACCGAAGAAGAGAAAGAATACATATAAACCTCACACGGGCTTCTCAGCAGAGACGCCTGGATGAGAAGAAGGAAGTAGCTTATCTGAAGGATTCATTATGCTGTCGTTCGAAGAAAATAGACACCGGATCCTGATCCTTGTTCTCTTCGGGATCTCGTTGCTGACAAGACTTCTATTCCTTGGTGGTAAAAGCCTCTGGATAGACGAATGTTTTGCATGGGGTGCGGTTCGCCAGAGCTGGATAGACTTGCCCTCCCTGGTGGCTTCCGGTACACCTCACCCGCCTCTGGCTTTCATTATTATGAAGATATCTACACTGCTGGCAGGAGAAAGCGAGTTTGGCTTGAGACTGCTTGTGGCGGTTGCTGGTGCTTCCGCTGTTATCCCCGTTTTCAAACTGACCTCTAGAAGAACAACTATTCGTGGTGGGTTCTGGACCGGAATGGTCTCGAACTACCCGTTGGGGAAGTTGGTGAAATCGTTGCCTCGGGTGATAATATCATGCAGGGCTACTGGCGCAACCCTGAAGCTACAGCAGAAGTATCGAGTCAACAT
>DAOWAG010000359.1 GCA_030634715.1 Candidatus Aegiribacteria sp.
AGTTTGAGAGATTACTTGAGACATATCTGTCATTTGCGCCAGCAGGTCTTCCATCCTTTTTGAAATCAATGCCCCTCTGGCTGAAGGAAAAACTCTGGATGGGAGATCGCATCCGAAAGAATCTTGAGGGATTCAGCGGAGAATTGTTCTATCCCGAACACCATCAATCACACGCAGCATCAGCATTCTTCCCAAGCCCCTTTGACAGGGCTGCTGTCATAACAATGGATGGCGTCGGTGAATGGGCAACCGCTTCATGGGGAATCGGCGAGGGCAATCGAATAAAGCTCATGCATGAGTTACATTTCCCTCACAGTCTGGGGCTCCTGTACACAGCGTTCACATACTACACAGGTTTTAAAGTAAACTCCGGTGAATACAAAGTCATGGGCCTCGCGCCATATGGTGAACCTCGTTTCGTACAGACAATACTCGACAATATCATGGACCTGAAAGAGGACGGCAGCTTCAGATTGAATATGAAGTATTTCAATTACTGCCAGGGGCTTACTATGACTTCCCGAAAATTCCACAAACTCTTCGGGGGACCACCCAGAATACCTGAGAAAAACATTACACAAAGGGATATGGATCTTGCGGCATCGGTGCAGGCTGTTGCTGAAGAAGTTCTACTCAGAACGGCAAGGCATGTAAGAAAGAAGACCGGGCAGAGGAATCTTTGCCTTGCCGGAGGAGTCGCGCTGAACTGCGTTGCAAATGGTAAAATCCTTAGAGAAGGCATTTTCGATGATATCTGGATTCAGCCTGCTGCAGGTGATGCGGGTGGTGCTCTGGGCGCCGCTCTTTTCGTATGGCACCAGGTCCTCAGCCAGAACCGGGAAGCCGATGGAGTAAACGACATCCAGAACGGATCATATCTTGGACCCTGCTGGAGTGACGATGAAATCGAATCCTGGCTCCTGAAGAACGATTATCCATACAGGAGACTTAGTGAGAAAAGCATTATAGATGGAGTAACTGATGCCCTTATAAATGGCAAAGTTATCGGTTGGTTTTCAGGAAGAATGGAATTCGGACCGCGAGCTCTCGGAAACAGATCAATTATTGGAGACGCCAGAAGCCTTGAAATGCAGTCATTAATGAATCTTAAAATCAAGTTCAGGGAATCCTTCAGACCATTCGCGCCATCAGTGCTTATTGAGGAGGCTGAGCAATATTTTGAGATTGAAGTACCGAGCCCGTACATGCTTCTTGTTGCACCTGTCCGAAGAGACCACAGGAATGAGGTGAGTGAGGAGGAAAATCAGCTTTTCGGGCTGGAGAAGCTGAAAATTCCGAGATCGGATATTCCGGCAATAACTCATGTCGACTACTCTGCCCGTATTCAGACTGTGGACGGGAAACACAACCCAAGATATCACAGTCTGATCTCTAGATTCAAGGATAAAACCGACTGCGGAATTATCATAAACACAAGTTTCAATGTAAGAGGAGAACCGATCGTATGCTCACCGCAGGACGCATATCTCTGTTTCATGCGCACCGGGATGGATCTGCTAGCACTGGGTAACTGCTTGCTCCGCAAGAATGAACAGCCTGAACTTGCGGAAGATAAAGACTGGAGAAAGGTATACGAACTGGACTGATGAAAATATCATTATGAAATATATACGCTCACTGAATAAATTCGGTCTGACAATGACAGGGGCTCTTGCAGTACTGGCTCTCCTGCTCCGCCTTGTAGATAAGCCTTTGTGGCCCTTTGCTGCTGGATTATCGGGTTCTTTTCTACTTATCACCTTTTTATTCCAAAGACTTCTTGGACCACTGGAAAAATACTGGATGAAGCTGGCGGCCATCATGAGCTTTGTTATGACAAATGTTCTTCTTACACTTGTGTTTTTCATTGCTGTTGTTCCCACAGGACTTATCATGCATCTTCTCGGTAAAGATCCGCTTCACATGCGATCTACCAGAGATACAGGATCCTACTGGCTGCCTGTCGATGATGATGGTCCCTGCGGCAGACCTGAC
>DAOWAG010000357.1 GCA_030634715.1 Candidatus Aegiribacteria sp.
CACTTCTCAGTTTCCGAGGCTTCAATCGTTCCTCCCTATTGGAAATCATTAATAATGGGGAATGTTCTTCACCAGGATTAGCACAGTCCAATCAGTTCGGTCTGCTCCAGAATATGCCCGTTCATTTCAGCCTCAACATCTTCCCGGGAAGCCGCTGGAGGTAGATCAAGCCTGATATCAACAGCATAAAGCTTGAAAACCATGACTTGATTCGAATTTCCATCATCCGGACCCTCCCATCCAAGGGATCCAAAGCTGTTCACTCCCTGTAAGGTTCCATCCAGCACAACGTCGATATGAGGCTGCTTCCCTTGAACAACCCCTTCCCGAGGAGGGATATTGTACATTACCCAGTGACTGTATTCCTTCTGATTATTCTGATCCAGACAACATACAATCAACGCAAGGCTGTGGGTTCCTTCGGGGGGGTCAGTCCAGCCTATCGGCGGGGATGAATTACCTCCTGGTTTTGAGTACCAGAATGGGATGTAGTCATTATTCCTGAAAGCACTGCTGCTGATGCTGAAACGCATTACTATCCTCTCTCAGAATAAAGAACTTGCATAAGTATAAATACTTCTCCGAATGGGGAACAAGTACTGTTCATTGAAGCAGATCTGTTCACTTTTCTGATTCCGAGTCAGGATTGTCCATTTCGCGAGGTTCAAGTCTAACAAGGACATCGGTTACACCAGGTCCGAGATGATAAAGCGCCTGTTCAACTGATTTCATAATAGAAAACGCTTTCTCCATTGGAAGGTCAGCATTAACAGTAATATGCATATCTGTCTGAATTCCATCTCCATGAAACCGGGTTCTCAGATCATGCACGTCCAGAACGCCATTCACCGAGAGAGCAAGTTTTTTTAACTCCTCTCTGATTTCAGGAGGCGCTGCGGAATCACTAAGCTGCCAGAGAACAGGGCGCAGGATATCCAAACCAAGTTTGAAGATGAATATGGAAACGATGGCTCCCCCGACTCCATCAAGGAAAATCAGCTCTGGCACTATTCTTGCTGCAAGAACAACCACTGCAACGGGTATGGAACTAAGAACATCAGAGCGCTGGTGCCAGGCATTCGCAGCAAGAGCAGGGGATCTGAGAACTTTACTCATTTTAAGGGTCCACCTGGCGAGTACTTCTTTTGAAGCAATGGAGATTATAGCGATTACAAAAGCAATCCAGCCGGGAGGACTTACAGAGGGTAACATGATTGACCTGAATGATTTCCAGGCAACAAACATGCCTGTCAGTATCATAACCAAACCGACAAATCCTGAAATCATAGTCTCAATCCTGGCATGTCCATGCGGATGATTTTCGTCGGAAGGTTTTGTCCAGAAATGCGCTCCAATGAGGATTACCACATCTGTAAAACAATCAGCCAGACTATGCACACCATCCGCGATCAGCGCGTGACTGAAACCAATTATCCCGCCGACAATTTTTCCGCTGGACAGAATAACATTTAGAAGAAGACCTACAGAGGTTGTACGTATTGTCTTCTGCAATCGATTCTGATTATCCGAGAACATTCATTTTCCTCCACACATCTTTCTGATGTATAAGGTATAGAACTCAACTGCATCAAGGTAATCTTCAACAGAAACTGATTCCCCCTCGGAATGTAGAACACTCAGACCACATTTCCCAAGGTGAGCGGGAACGAACCTGTAGACATTGTCCGCAATCCGCCCATAATGTCTTGAATCCGTGGCAGCTGGAAAGATACCGGGTACAACTGCTAATCCAGGCCAGATTTCCTCAACAGCTTCGCAGATTGAGCGATAATCATCAGTCTCCATTGAGGCTTCGGCAGAAGGCTCGAATATGTGTCTGATGTCCTCGAATTCAACCTCAATTCCGAGAGGAAAAGCAATTGCTTTTACATGCTTCACTATATCATGTGAATTATCTCCTGGAATCGACCTGAAATTAACAAGAGCACTGACCGCTGCAGACAGAACATTCTCTCTGCTACTCCCCTGAAGCATTGTTGTTGCTGTTGTTGTC
>DAOWAG010000298.1 GCA_030634715.1 Candidatus Aegiribacteria sp.
CGAAGCTGTTCAGCGCTTCCTGCTCATCATTATAGGTCTCGAAGATTGTGATCAGCTTCGTAATGATAAACAGTTCATGAATTTTCTTAGTGGCATTGAGGATTCTAAGAGATCCACCTGCTCTGGCGAGAGTTGTATGACCGGAGACAATTACTCCGAGTCCTGAACTGTCCATCCAGGTGACCTTTCCAAGGTCAAGCAGCACTTTTAAATTGTCCTGATTAACAGCATTCTGAAATACTGTTTTCACATCCATCAGCTCAGGACCGCCTATTACTTTGCCTGAAAGAGAAACGTAATGCACATCGCCCTTCATCTCTTCCTTGATCTTCAACTCTGACCTCCTTTAAATCAGTTCCAGGTTAAATTCTCTAACTTTCTACTCATGAATATAGCCGTAAATTGTCGATGTCCAAATCATGAAAGCTGAATCAGTGGTTTGATCGTATTGAATATACCTTTTCGTATAATAATAGTACTCAAGTATACTGATTCAACACTCAGCTTTACGAGCATACTACATAATCCTTCCATTCAACCCGACCCATATCCTCCAGGAACTCCCGAACAGCATCTCTTGCGCCAGGAGTTCTTGTGGCAACTACTGCTGGAATTTCAGGGAATTCCAATAGGACTTGAGTTCCCGCGACAGGCCTGTTTCTCAATGTCTGCCCCTGTCTTTTTTCATCAGGGTCTATAAAAGCTTCTATCTCAAATCCCTCATCCTGCAGACATTTCCCCAACCTTCTGGCGGTCTGCCCGCTCCCTGTAATAAGAACCCGTTTTGCGGACATGCAGGGCACATATGCGAGATACTTTGCTTTGAGTTTGTAAAACGAAGTCAGTGAATACGAATTACTGGTTCTTGAGAGCCTGTCCGGGCGATCCCTCCATCTGAGAAGAACTTCAGGTACTCGACTGAATCTGAAACCGAGGGTCCATAACCGCAGCCACAATTCGTAATCTTCCGGAAGTTCCCTTTCCCGATATCCGTCCGCATGAAGAACACTCTCTCTGTGGTAGAATGCCGTAGGGTGCGGAACAGGACTTTCAACAAACAGATTCTTCTTTATTTCCTCTGGTTCGATCAGGTGATTCAACCATTCCTCATACATCCTGTAGCCATCGGTAACAGCATCATCCGGAAAACTCTCAACCTGACATGTTACTACCGTTTCATTTCCCATCGAAAGAGCCAGATTCAATTGTTTCTCAAGTCTTTCCGGCAGGGAAATGTCATCGGCATCCATTCTTGCTATCCACTCCCCGCACGAATGCGCCAGCCCCGAATTCAGCGCGTCGACCAATCCTCTTCCGCAGTTCTGAATAATACGAAATCTCGGATCCCGCATGCAGCAGTCCTTCGCAATGGACAAAGATGAATCACTGGAATTATCGTCAACAAGAACAGCTTCGAATTCCTGAAACGTCTGACCGGCAATAGAGGTAAGAGCTTCATCCAGGAAACTGTCCGCATTGTGAAAAGGAAGAACAACCGATATGACCGGATGGCTCAATTGGACAGATTCTCAACCGCCTGAAGCAGTTCATCAGGAGTTTTTGCAGGACGACCGCACGCTCCCCCGATGCAGGGTTGCGCATATGGATATCCTGTCTTTGGCAGGAAAAGAGCTTCGATCTCCATACTGTCGGAAGGGATTGACGGGTCAAAGAAATCGACGCCTTCGGAGCCGGCGAGTTCTATCGAGGCTTGAAGCAGTGTTTCAGTGAGACTGTCAGTTGAAAATCCTACAACATTGATGTGAAGCGCAAGGTCGGGCAGATCTTCGATCAATATTGTATCCTCAATAATCTCCCCGGATACAGCATTCCTGAAGAACTCTTCGTCACGCACTCCCGCTACTCTTCGGATTTCATTCCCGTCAGCATCAATAATGAGAGTTATCGGAAGCACATCAGCAAGATCCCATTCTCTTTTCAGGATTTCAGCATCATTCTCACTCAGCCAGACAACAGGCAGGGATAGCTTGAACATCTCCCTGAACTTCAGCAGGGTCTCAAGCTCAGGATCACCAATATCAACCGCTACCGCGGCTATTCCACCTTCAAATGAGCTATAAACTTCATCGATATGCGGAAGCTCGCCAACACAGGGTGTACACCAGGTCGCCCAGAAATTCACAATTACCGGCTTGCCTTCAGATGACGCCAGTATGCTGTCCAGCGCATCCCTTCCAACCAGAAGCAATCCCTGTGTAACGGATTCGCTGGTTACTTCGCGAATGACTGCATGTTTCAGCACTGGAATCAGAAAAACAAGAACCAGTGGAATCCAGAGATATGACCTGAGTCTTTTATATGGCACCATCAGTTTTTCTCCGGTTTTCGAACATCATGGTGGATAGCGCTGACCGGACAGACAGCAATACATTTCGCACATCTGATGCATTCAGCGGAATTCTGTTCTTTATAGATCGCGATATCAACAGGACAGACAG
>DAOWAG010000123.1 GCA_030634715.1 Candidatus Aegiribacteria sp.
ACAGACGTTCTTCAGGAATTCCCTGAGCTTGAAGATCCCAAGAGCGGCAAACCTCTTATTCTCAGAACGGTTCTTGTCGCCAATACAAGCAATATGCCTGTTGCTGCACGCGAGGCAAGCGTTTATACCGGCATAACAATCGGTGAGTATTTCAGGGATATGGGTTATTCAGTTGCTCTTATGGCTGATTCTACAAGCAGGTGGGCTGAAGCGATGAGAGAGATGTCCGGAAGACTCGAAGAGATGCCAGGAGAAGAAGGATACCCCGCATACCTTGGAACGCGGATTGCCGAGTTCTACGAAAGGGCAGGGAACGTAATTTGTATCGGTGGAGACAGAAATGGAGCGCTTACAGTTGTCGGCGCCGTCAGCCCTGCCGGTGGAGACCTTTCTGATCCTGTTGTACAAGCGACACTTAGAGTCGTTAAGGTCTTCTGGAGCCTTGAGGCAAGACTTGCATACGCAAGACACTTCCCCGCCATTGGATGGCTGGACAGTTATTCTCTCTATACCGAAAACCTGAAAGATTACTACAACAGGGAGCTTGGAGATGAATGGGTCTTAATGATGAGGGAAGCCATGGCTCTGCTCCAGCGGGAGGCAAATCTTCTGGAAATAGCCCGTCTGGTTGGAGCCGAATCTCTCTCTCCTGAAGACCAGCTGATTCTATATACTGCAAGATCACTGAGGGAGGATTTCCTTCATCAGAATGCTTTCCATGAAGTTGATACATATACTTCAATCATAAAACAGAAGATCATGATGGAAGTAATAATGCACACACACAGCGAAATGGAGAAGGCGCTAAGCACCGGTGTATCTCCAAGGGAACTGTTTAACCTGCCTCTGAAGGAGGAGATTAACAGAATGAGATATATCCATGAGGATAATCTCTCCGACATTTCTGCAATCAATGAACATGTTACTTCACAGATCAACGGTCTGATCGAGAAGGAACAGACTGCCTGAGGGGGGCAAAAGGATATGATCAGAGAATACACTACAACCGTTGAGATATCCGGTCCTCTTATGCTTGTTGACAACGTTGAGGGAGTGGCATACGAAGAGCTTGTGGAAATAGAGCTCCCCGATGGAGAAATCCGTCACGGGAAGGTTCTCGAGATTGACAGTCGCATGGCTCTTGTGCAGCTCTTCGAGGGGAGCAGCGGGACGGATATTTCCAGAAGCAAGGTCCGCTTTCTCGGGAAGCAGGTCGAGCTAGGTGTTTCAGAGGAAATGCTTGGCAGAGTGTTCGATGGACAGGGACGTCCAAGAGCTCCGTTTGATACAGCTCCTCCCATAGTTCCCGAAAAGATGGTTAATATAAACGGAGCCCCTATCAATCCTTACGCAAGGGACTATCCGGCCGAATTCATTCAGACCGGATTCAGCTCCATTGACGGAATCAATACGCTTGTTAGAGGGCAGAAACTCCCAATCTTCAGCGGTAACGGACTTCCGCATTCCATTGTTGCGGCTCAGATCGCTCGACAAGCTCGTGTGCGCGGAAGCGAAGAAAACTTTGCTGTAGTTTTCGCCGCGATGGGGATTACATTTGAAGAAGCCGATTACTTCATCCGTGATTTCCGTGCGACCGGAGCCATGGACAGAGCGGTAGTCTTCATGAACCTGGCGGATGACCCTGCTATTGAACGTATTTCAACGCCAAGAATGGCACTTACTGCAGCGGAATTCCTCGCTTACGAGAAAGATATGCATATCCTTGTTATTCTAACAGATATGACCAATTACTGCGATGCTCTCAGAGAGATATCCGCAGCCAGAAAAGAAGTTCCGGGAAGGCGCGGCTATCCCGGTTACCTATACACGGATCTTTCATCGATTTACGAGCGCGCTGGGAGAATCAAGGGGAGAAAAGGATCGATTACGCAGATCCCGATTCTTACAATGCCGGAGGATGACAAGACTCATCCCATTCCCGACCTTACCGGATACATTACAGAGGGTCAGCTGATACTCAACAGGGAGCTTCACAAGAAGGGGATCTACCCCCCCATGGATGTTATGGAATCTCTTTCCAGACTGAAGGATAAAGGAATTGGCGAGGGAAAAACCCGCGGGGATCACGCGGACCTTTTCAATCAGCTCATGGCTGCTTACTCGGCCGGGAAGGACGCGAGAGAACTTGCGGTTATCCTTGGCGCTGCAGCGTTGAGCCCGCTTGATCAGAAGTACCTGAAATTCGCTGAGGAATATGAAAAGCGCTACATCAGCCAGGGGGAACATGAAAACAGGAATATCGATGAAACTCTGGACCTTGGCTGGGAACTGCTGAAACTTCTTCCAAGAGAAGAAATGAAACGAATTGATCCAAAACGCCTTGATAAATACTGGCCCCAGAGTGACAGGAAAAAAGCAGAGGTAAGCTGATGGCGATAAAAGTTCGTGCCACCAGAATGGAGCTTCTTCAGCTCCGGAAAAAGGTTGGTCTTGCTCAAAGGGGTCATAAACTCCTGAAGGATAAACTTGACGAACTGATGCGCCAGTTCAAAATACTGATTGCGGAGTACGAAGGAGCCAGAAGCGAACTCGAAAAGGAACTCAGCAAAGCTTACGGCGAGTTCCTTTTCGCGAGAGCCGCAATGACAGAACCGGGTCTTCTCGACGCACTTCGATATCCAGGAGCGGCAGCAGAGGTGAAGACCACCAAAAGAAAGATAATGAACCTGATTCTTCCCGTATTTGAGGTTTCTATAAAGGGGAATGTTCGGAACTACGGAATGTTCGATACGACCGTGGAGCTGGATGAAGCTCTTGAGGTTTACAAAAGGATACTGCCCCGTATCGTGAAGCTGGCGGAACAGGAAAAGGCTATAAGTCTGCTTGCCAAAGAAATCGATACCACCAGGCGGAGAGTCAACGCTCTTGAATACAAACTGATCCCTGAACTTAAAGCAGCCATCAGAACTGTCAGATTGAAACTGGATGAAATGGAACGTGGAAACCTGACAAGGCTTATGAAGGTGAAGGAAATGGTAGAGGAAAAGCGGGAAAAAAACCGCGCCTGACCAAGGTCGGACTTAACTATCTAAACTTTAGAATCATCATTTATTGCTAATATTCCCTTAGCAAAGCTATCATATTGAATGCAAGTGCAATGTTTTGAATAATCAGATATCGTAGAAACCGATCTTGATATTCCGACTTGAATGGCTTATGAATTATGTATAATTATTCAATTTGAATTCAAACTGGAAGGGGAAAAACATGAAATCAATCTTTGCAGTTATTCTGCTTCTGACAGCCTCACAGATAACGATTGCTGACTACACTGTAAACTACGGCTGGGAAGACACAGAGACAGTTCTGGGTATGTATCCTGAATTCGGTGTTATTGCTCTAATAGACACTGATCCTGTACACGGAGGTTCCCAGTCGCTCTTCCTTGAACGTGTTTCTGAAACTACTCCACAGGCATACGTTGCATGGATTATAGGCCTTCAGGATGGCGACGAAGTAACAGGAAGTTTCTGGCGGCATGACACGACACCAGGAGCTGCTCCTTCCTGCCGCATCTGGGCCCACTGGAACGATGATCCCGGTGATATCAACGGATATAACGGAAGCGCTAGCGGTAACAGTGATTACGGTCCCGGAACAGGCTGGGATGAAACATCCTATACCTGGACAGTTGTGGAGGGACATACCGGTCTGGTAATTGAAGCCAGGATTTATTCAAATCCCGGTGATATAGTCTGGATCGATGACATGACCATTACTGCTCCCGATGCAGCGATCATTTACACCCCTGGCAACGTTGCTCTTGAAACCGGTACATGGGCTGATATAAAAGCAGCATTCTAGTGTATTAGGGGACATGCACGCTCTGGTGCGTGTCCCCAAAGAGCATGAAGCTCTGCTGCGTGTCCCCCATATTTCAGAAAAGCTCCCCGAGCTTCTCAACCATACTTACCGCGCCCTCGAAAACTTCAGCAGGACCGCCCGCGAGCATATACGCGGGAGTCGTGACAATTTTTCTTTCCAGGTCCACAACGGAGTCATTGACAGGACAATTCACATGAACGGCTCCCATCGAATTAATGGCATCAGCCGTTTCAGGATGAGAACCGATTGTCAGTCTTGCCCCGGGGATTGTTCGGGCCAGTATTACAGGAGCAATACACATGGCTGCGATAGGCTTTCCGTTTTCCAGAGCGTCATCGATCAGCTTTCTGACATCCAGATTCACTGAGCATTCAGTCCCATCCTTCGCGAAGGAGCAGAGCGTCAGGGCCGCTCCGAACCCCCCTGGGAAAACAACAGCATCGTATTCGTCAGCCGAGAGGTCTGCAAGAGGTCTTATTTCACCCCTTGCAATCCGTGCTGATTCTACAAGTGCGTTTCTCGATTGAAGCTCCTGTTTTTCTGAGAGGTGATCAACAGAAGCAGTCTGTTCTATATCAGGAGCTGTGAATACTATGTCGTAACCCGCTCTATCCAGAGCGATGAGAGCTGAAACAGCTTCGTGAATCTCCGTGCCATCCTTAACTCCGCACCCGCTGAGCACAAATGCTACTTTCCTTCTCATTGGAATTCCTTTCTTTAAAGCCTGATTGAACAGATACTACATCAGTCAAAGTCAGTCCAGCAGCATCTGGCAGGCTACGGGGTTTCACTGGAACGGTCAGTAGAGTATCTTCCATATGAATTATTCAGGAGGGTTGGATATGTCCAAAATACTTTTTCCGTTTCTTGTTCTTTTGATGATACTTTCGTCATGCTACTATGGAGCCATGCAGGGCGCGCA
>DAOWAG010000108.1 GCA_030634715.1 Candidatus Aegiribacteria sp.
AGTATTTGTCATAAAGATAGCACCCTGATGCTGAAGTTCCTGTCTGAGCGAAAACGCATTTGTGATAGTACCATTGTGAGCTATGCCGATCTGAATCCCTGCCATCCTGACAAGTATCGGCTGGGCATTGACTACATCCGTTCCACCGAAAGTACCGTACCTGACATGCCCCATTACCGCGCGGATTCCTGGATTGCTCCAATCGGCCGGCAAATCGGACAAAGCTTCGAAAACAGTGCCGTTTCTTTTGTGAAGTTTCATTCCCTCGTCATACGCGCACAGAATCCCGGCAGCTTCCTGACCGCGGTGCTGCATCGCAAGCAGCCCTTCAGCGACAAGCGCAACTGACTCCTCGTAAAAACCAGAAACACCGCACAAGCCACAGTATTCATTAATTTCAGACATGGGTTCTTCTTTTTGCAGCACTGATAAAAGCATCGAATAAAGGGTTGGGTTCAAGAGGAGTGGAGGTGAATTCAGGATGAAACTGGCAGGCTACAAACCATGGATGATCAGATCTCTCGATTATCTCAACAAGGGTCCCGTCAGGAGAAACACCAGAGTAGACAAGACCGCTTGTTTCGAGCATCTCACTATACTCATTGTTGAATTCGAAACGATGTCTGTGTCTTTCATAGATGTTCTTCTTTCCATAAGCCTTGAATGCTCTTGACCCTTTAAGAAGTTTGCACGGGAAGAGGCCAAGACGCATTGTCCCACCTTTTTGTGTAACGGTTTTCTGTTCCTCCATGAGATGAATGACGGGATTAAAGCAGCCAGGTGAGAACTCAGAGCTATTTGCATCCGGCATTCCCGCAAGATTACGGGCGGTCTCTATTACAGCGCACTGCATTCCAAGACAGATCCCGAGAAAAGGAATATCGTTTTCTCTGGCGAATTCAACTGCATCCAGTTTCCCTTCAATCCCCCTGTATCCAAACCCGCCCGGAACAAGTATGCCATCAAGATCCTGGAGGAGATCTGTATTTCCACCTTCAAGGTCCTCCGCTTCAATACCTGAAACATCAAGGGGAACGTCGTTGGAAATTCCACCATGCCTCAAAGCTTCAAATATGCTCTTATACGCGTCCTGCAATCCCATGTACTTGCCGACAACGCCGATTCTGACAGTTTTCCCTGAAGGGTATATCGCCCTGTGAAGCATTGCTTCCCAGCGTTCAAGGTCGAGTTCATTCACTGGAAGCTCAAGCCTGTTAAGTATCAGTTCGTCGAGTTTCTGGGCTGCAAGTTCAACAGGCACTTCATAGATGGAATTCTCTACATCCTTTTCCTCAATAACTGCACTACGTGGAACGTTGCAGAACATTGACAGCTTCTTGAAGTGCTCCTCATCCAGCGATCTTTCCGTTCTGCAGATGAGAATATCCGGAATGATGCCGATATTCCTCAGGATACTGGCCGATTGCTGGGATGGTTTCGTTTTCAGTTCTCCGGAAGCGGACAGGTAAGGGATGAGCGTGAGATGAATGTACAGCACATTTTCTGAGCCAAGGTCCTGACCCAGCTCCCTCAGAGCTTCAAGAAAGGGAAGCCCCTCTATGTCTCCGGCAGTTCCACCTACTTCTGTTATGGCAATATCTATTTCATTCTCAGCCTGGGATAGTACGGCTTTCTTTATCTCGTCCGTGATATGAGGTATTACCTGAACTGTCTTACCGAGATATCCTCCCTCGCGTTCACGAGCGATAACCGATGAATAGATCATGCCAGCTGTGTAATTACTATTTCGATTGCACTTCAGTCCGGCGAAACGCTCATAGTGGCCAAGATCAAGATCTGTCTCGGTACCATCATCTGTAACGTAAACTTCTCCATGCTGGAAAGGAGACATCGTTCCTGGATCAACATTCAGGTATGGATCCAGCTTCTGCATGGTAACCCGGTATCCTCTCTGCCTGAGCAGAAGCGCTATTGAGGCAGCAGTAATACCTTTTCCGAGAGAGGACACGACACCGCCCGTAATGAAGATGAATTTACAATTGCGTTGGGGCATAAGAACACTGCCTTTCGATTCAAGAAAACACTCCCCAGTATTATCAAATATGACAGTATTCGAAATGGTTTTCAAGACTGAGATACATGGTCAGCTGGAGGAAGGCGGACTGGTCCACTTCGATCTAAACAACCCAGGTGTGTATTTCGTTCATGCTGTAGCTGGTGAAATGATAGCCACGGAAAGGGTTGTCGTAATCAGATCGGTTGAGCACCTGGAATGAGTATATCTGACAAAAGCCCTTTTTCGGATTAGGTTTCACCATCATGAAAAACGGTGAATTTCGCTCCGAAGATATCAGAATCTCTCAACTCGAGAACGGTCTAACCGTTATTCTTCAGGAGATGGAGTACTCTCCTGTGTCTGCTGTAACGGTAGCGTACCGCGCTGGCCCATTATGGGAAACTCAGAAAACAAGAGGTCTCAGTCACTTCTGTGAGCACATGATGTTTAAGGGTTCGGATAAATATAACCCTGGTAAATTCTGGCAAATCGTTCAGCGGAATGGTGGGCTGGCAAACGCCTACACATCAAGGGATATAACTGTGTATTTCTCAGTAGTTCCCATAGCAGGTCTGGACGATATTCTGAATCTGGAATCTGACAGAATGTTCAACTGTCTCATGGACGCAAAGGAAGTAGCCTCGGAGAAAAAGGTAATACTTGAAGAAGAACTCCTCACGAGCAGAGAAAGCTCGGAAGGTGCTCTTGATATTTCCCTCTTTAGTACCGCATTCAGTGCACATCCATATGGAAATTCGATTACGGGTAGTACAGCTGACATTCAATCATTCACGCAGAAGAGACTGAAAAAGTTCTACAGAAACTTCTACAATCCGTCAAATGCTGTAATTGCAGTCGTGGGAAGAATAGATCCTGATTCGGTCTTCCGCCGTATCAATGACCTCTTCGGATCTGAATCAAAAGTAGATACAGTTCGACCGTTAATTACATCCGAGCCTCCGCAGACAGGTGCCAGAAGAGTTGATATTCAGCATCCATCGCAACTTCCAAGAATATCAATCGGTTTCAGAGTACCTGCAGCGGATCAGGAGTCATCCTCAGCACTTTCACTCATTTCAATCTATCTGGCTTCAGGGAGATCAAGCAGGTTTGAAAAGCTCCTTGTTAAACCTGGTCTGGTTCTTGATGTCGCAGTTTCAACCAACACACTGATACAACCAGGTCTTTACACAATTCATGCAGTTCTTCCACCGGAAGGTTCTCCTGATGAAGTGGAAAAACTCATATTCAGTGAACTTGAGCGTGTATCAGCTGAGGGCATCAGTTCATCTGAGATTCAGAGATTGAAGAAAAGAAGAACTGCTTGGAGTACTATTTCAGATGCTGATCCACTGAGCAGATCAAGAAGGCTGTCTACGGGACAGGCAAGATTCGATGATCCCCTCTATTTCTGGCACTCAATAATCAATACAGGCAAAGTGACCACGGAGGAGTTCAAAGCTGCTGCCTTCAGGTTTCTAATAAAAGATAACGCTACAATTGCCGGACTGAAGCCGATGGGATCAATATCAGGCTATAGCACGCCGAAAGTTCCGGATGCATCGGTGAAACCTGACCTGATTCCACCTTCCAGTCTCAAACCCTCCGATATTGATATTCCGGACTGTCTTATCAAGGCACCATCTGTTTCAGTTGGTGACGACGCCAGAGCAATTACCCTTGAGAACAATCTGAGAATAATTTTGAAAAAGGATAGTTCTTTTCCCGTCCTTTCTCTGGGTTTCTCCTGTCCTATGGGTTCCGATAGAGAACCGGATAAACTGACCGGATTATCAGAAGTCACCGCTGAAGCCATGCTCTATGGAACACCGAACGAGGACAGCATCAAGTTCAATTCCAGATTGGAGAACCTTGGGAGCAGCATTGATTTATCCTCTTCGAATAAGTATGCCGGGGGGATAGTTACGGTTCTTGGGAAAGACGCGGAACAGGCACTTTCAGTAGTGGCAGATCTATTCAGAAAACCGGCCTTCAGAGAAGAAGACATTAACTCTATCATCAGAGACACAATTGCGAGTCTATGTGAGTGGGCCAGCACTCCGATTGGCGCAGCGATGGATTCCTTTTCAAAGCAGTCGACTGATCCGCCTGAAAAATCCCCTGTTCCCTCGAAAGAATCTTTAAGTGCGATAACCAGGAATGATATAGTCAATTTCCACAGGGAATTCTGCCGTCCAGAAGGAGCGGTGATCACGGCTGTCGGTGATTTCAATGAAAATGATCTCGAGTGTATAATCAGGAAATATTTCTCCGATTGGAAGAATCCTGAATCCCCTTTAAAACAAGAGGAAGAGATCAAAAATTCGAAGGACTCGTCCGAATCATCAATTCGACTTGACGGAAGGGAACAGATCGCAGTAATCCTGGGTTCACCGGCACCTCCAAGACTTGACCGGGACAATTACGCTTTCCACATTCTGAACGGTATTCTTGGTGAGGGAATTGGATCAAGACTCGGAAGAAGTATCAGGGAAACCGGATTAACATACCATGTGAACAGTACTTATTTACCTTTCTCCTCCAGGGGTAGGCTGGCGATTATTCTTCTTACAAGCCCATCCGCATTCGGTGAAGCATTGGAAAAACTGAAGTACGAACTGTCCAAACTTGCCGAAAGTCCTGTAAGCAGAAATGAACTCAGACTGGAGAAGGCAAGTTATATCGGCCGTCAGGAACTCGGAATGATGAAATACAGCGCAATTGCCAGAATACTGCTTAATTACGCCTCGATGAACCTTCCACTTGACCACGACAGGAATTCACTCAGGATAATTGCGGAACTCACTGAGATTGATCTTCAGAAAGCGGCTGAACGATGGTTCGGTAGAGGAATTACATATCTTTCTGTTGCCGGTGCGGTGAATAAAGATCTTGTTTAACCTTTTTCTTTTTCCATCTCTCCTGCAGAAGGATACCGCTTATTACGAGAAGTAATCCGCCTACCGTAAAAATCCCGATTTGCTCACCTACAACGGAACCAATGAAAAGAAGAGCCAGAAAGGGAGTCAGGTAGATGAGATTCCCTATTTCCGCTGTAGTTTCAGCAAGCTCAAGAGCTTTCTGCCAGATAACAAATGTGATGCCCATCTCGAAAACCCCTACATAGACGGCACCAGCTATTCCTGCAAGATCCGTCTGGACAATATTCACCAGTCTCCCGGTCATCAATCCAAACAGGACAAGATAGACTATGCCGAAGGAAAACG
>DAOWAG010000059.1 GCA_030634715.1 Candidatus Aegiribacteria sp.
ATGCTTCGCGTAATCGGAGTTGAAGATGTCAGTGATCTTCTTCAATCGATCCCGCTCAAGTATCAGGTAAAAGAAGATCTTGATCTGCCTGATCCTGTTTCAGAACTTGAACTCCAGCGTGAGTTTGAGGGATATGCCTGCAGAAATACGGGAGCTGATAAGATCTGTTTTCTTGGAGCCGGTGCTTACGACCATTTCATCCCTGCGGCAGTTGATCACATTCTGCTTCGAAGTGAATTCTATACCGCATATACACCTTATCAGGCTGAGGTCAGCCAGGGAACGCTCCAGGCTATTTTCGAATATCAATCGATGATTGCCAGATTGACCGGTATGGATGTGGCAAATGCTTCCATGTACGATGGTGCTTCCGCTGCCGCTGAAGCATGTCTCATGGCGATGAGAGTTACCCGGAAACAGAGAATCCTGATCGCGGGACCAATGAATCCGCGATGGATGGAAGTGGTTAGAACCTATCTAAAAAGAGATGATTTTGAGATAAACGAGATTCCATTCCTTGAGAATGGAACACTGGATCTTGAGATAACAGCAAAACTTATTGAAGGTGGAACGGCTGCCATTCTCGTTCAATACCCAAACTACTTCGGACTGATTGAAGATCTTCAGCCGATAGCTGATTTGATTCATGAACACAAAGGGCTTCTTATTGCTGCTGCTGATCCCGTTGCTCTCCCCCTTCTTCGCTCACCGGGTGATGCCGGAGCTGATATCGTAGTCGGAGAAGGGCAGAGTATGGGTATCCCGATGTCATATGGTGGTCCATATGTCGGTTTCATGGCTACGCGCAAAAAACTCGCGAGAAAGATGCCTGGCAGGATCATCGGAAGGACTTCCGACCGAGCCGACCAGGAGGGATATGTGCTGACTCTGCAGACGAGAGAACAGCATATACGCAGGGAAAAGGCCACAAGTAATATCTGTTCCAACCAAGCTCTGATGGCCCTTGCGAATACAGTCTATCTATCTCTGATGGGTGAGAGTGGGTTCAGGGAAGTGTCGAATCAGTGTTTTCATAAGAGTCATTACCTTCAGCAGAAGCTTCTTGAAATTCCGGGTGTGACCAGAGTATTTGCTGACACGTCCTTCTTCAGAGAGTTTACTGTCTCATTTCCTGTCTCCTCCATGCAAATCCGAGATCGTATGCTGGAAGAAGGCATCCTCGCGGGTATTCCCAATGTCGAACTCGGCGAGGGAGTAATGCTGATAACCGCAACTGAAAAAAGGACGAAGCAGGAAATGGATCTCTATGTAAGAATCGCTTCTGAAATCTGCCGCGGAGGTGGTAATCAATGAAAACCATCTTCGAAATCAGCAGTCCGGACAGAATCGGGTCTACCCTTCCTGAACTTGATGTACCTGTCTCCGCGAGTATTCCCCCGAATCTCGAAAGAAGTGGAGAAACCGGTCTGCCAGAGGTAACGGAAGGTCAGGTTATGCGGCATTTCGTGAACCTGAGCACCTTGAATTACCATGTAGAGAAGGGTATGTACCCGCTCGGTTCCTGCACGATGAAATTCAATCCGAAGCACTTCGAGAATCTTGCCAGATTAACAGGACTCTCAGGAATCCATCCTCTTGTCCCTGAAGTCATGGCCGCCGGAACCCTCGAAATAATGTACAAGCTTGCTGATTTCCTTTGCGAAATCACAGGCTTCGAGGGAGCGTCTCTTCAGCCTGCCGCAGGCGCACAGGGAGAATTCTGTGGTTTAATGCTCATAAAGAGCTACCTTGAGAGCATTGGAGAAAAGCATAGAAATGAAGTTCTCATGCCTGATTCCGCTCATGGCACGAATCCCGCGACTTCAACTCTGGCTGATTGCGTAATCATTGGAGTGAAGTCTAACGAATTAGGTGAGGTCGATCCTGATGACCTCCGTGCGAAGGTTGGTCCGAATACAGCTGCGTTCATGCTGACCAATCCGAATACTCTCGGTCTTTTTGAATCACGAATTGAGGAGCTTACCTCGATCGTTCATGAGGCTGGAGGATTTAATTACATGGATGGTGCCAACATGAACGCCCTTCTGGGAATTGCCAGACCTGGCGATATGGGGTTTGATGTCTGTCATCTCAACTTACATAAGACTTTTGCAACACCCCATGGAGGTGGCGGTCCCGGTGCCGGACCTGTGACATGTACAGCGGAACTGGCTCAATTCCTTCCAGATCCGATTGTGATCCAGAATAAGGACGGCAGCTACTCATTGAGTAAAAAACAGAATTCATTTGGTAGACTGCTGGCATTCTACGGCAACATAGGCGTGCTTTACAAGGCCTTCGCTTATGTGAGAACCCTTGGCGCTGCCGGGCTAAGGGAAGTTACCGAGAATGCCCTGCTAAACGCTAATTACCTTAAAGCCAGACTTGAGGAATATTTTGATATTCCTTTCAATAGCGGTCCATGCATGCATGAATTCGTTCTCTCTGGAGACAGACAGGCGGAGAAGGGTGTAAAAACGCTGGATATGGCGAAAAGACTTCTTGATTACGGTTTTCACGCACCAACAGTGTATTTCCCGCTGATCGTGCATGAAGCGATGATGATAGAGCCCACGGAAACGGAGGGGCTGGAGGATCTCGATGCTTTTGCCGAAGCCATGATTTCCATTTCGCGGGAATGCGATGAAAAACCGTATCTTGTTACTGACGCACCTGTGAACACACCTGTTCTCAGACTGAATGAAGTGCAGGCCGTCAAGGAGCTTTGTGTAGTAGAACCACAGGATGAAGGGGATAGTGATAGAATCGACTGATAAGCCGGAAGAGGTGCTTGAATGGATTTCACATCCAGCCGGTGAGCGTCCCTGGGCAACTGTAGCGTATGTTTCGATTATTCTGCTTGCCGGTTTGCTGGCAGCTATGGTCATGGGGAATAATCTCTGGTGGGGACTTGTTTTCGCTTTCGTACTGTTTCTATCAGGATGGACCTTTTTTCTTCCCATTCGATTCAGGATGAACGATGAGGGTGTTATCAAAAAGTCTCTCTTCGGCACGGAACGTATGACCTGGACACAGGTCAGGAGTATAATTCCGGATAGATACGGTGTTCTTCTGAGCCCATTTCCACAGCCAACCAGACTTGCGAAATTCAGGGGAATGTCAGTGCAGTTTTCTGGAAACAGAGAGGAAGTCCTTGAATATATCAGGACACATTCCACCGGGCAGCCATGATCTGATTGATCTTGAGGGTACCGAGGATTACTCGGAACTCATGGAGAAAATCGCAAATGGCATCGTACAGAGGCAATTGACTGTACCGGCAATAATATTCTTCGAGTCGATTAAACCTTTGTCGTTTCTGGGGAATCAGCTGCTTATATTTGCTAATCCGGTTGTTTCACTTGTTGTCCAGTCTGGGAATTACTACAAGTTTATCCGGATGATCGAGAACAGGGAAAATATAGAGAAGCTTACACTAATGATTGAAGAAGTGAATGCTCGTGATGTTCAGGACCGCAGGGAGTTGAAGGAGACTCGCCGGAAGGAGAAACGCAGCAGAAAGACCTTCTGGAGCCGGTTCATACACGGGAACAAGGATAGCAATAAAGAAGAAGGAGGTTAATGGCGGTGGCCGATAAAGAAATCACCAGAATTATGGCGACGGACTGCGGCAGTACTACTACAAAAGCCATTCTCATCGAAAAGAGGGATGGCGAGTTTCGTCTCATCCGAAGGGGAGAGGCTCCAACCACTGTCGAGGCACCCGCTGAGGATGTAACCAAAGGCGTGCTTAATGCGGTGGGAGAAATCGAAGATCTGGAAGGACGTAAATTCCTGAAAGCTGATGGAAGTTCTGTTCTGGTGTCTCCCGACAGCCCTGACGGAGTGGATATCTACATGTCCACATCTTCCGCCGGGGGTGGTCTTCAGATGACTGTAGCCGGAGTTGTAAAGACAATGACCGGTGAAAGCGCCCAGCGCGCCGCGCTCGGTGCAGGTGCTATCGTGATGGATGTTGTCGCGTCTAACGACGGCAGACTCGCGCATGAGAAGGTTGCAGACATCAGACGGTTGAGACCCGATATGATCCTCCTCTCCGGAGGTATCGACGGCGGCACGATCGATCACGTAGTTGAGCTTGCGGAGATCATTAAAGCCGCTGATCCGAAACCCAGATTTGGCGTGGGCTATAAGCTTCCTGTCATTTATGCGGGTAACAAAGATGCTGCCGGGGAAGTCGCGAAAGAACTTGGAGAGCAGGTTGAATTGAAGATAGTGGATAATCTTCGACCTGTTCTTGAAAGGGAAAACCTCGGTCCAGCAAGGGACATAATTCATGAACTGTTCATGGAGCATGTCATGGCTCAGGCTCCGGGTTATCCAAGGCTGATGGAATGGGCAGGGCATTACGTTGACGGTAAGTGGAAGCAGGTTCCCATCATGCCCACTCCAGGCGCTGTGGGGAGACTGATCGAGAGTGTTGCCAAGAATGAGAATATTGAGGTTATGGGTGTTGATATCGGCGGAGCGACAACAGATGTCTTCAGCGTTTTTGAAAGCGGAGAAGAAACTGTTTTCAACCGAACTGTATCCGCGAACCTGGGCTTGAGTTACAGTGTGTCCAATGTTCTCGCAAGCGCTGGATTTGATAATGTCATGCGCTGGGTTCCATTCCACATGGATGAGGCGGATCTCAGAAACAGGATCAGAAACAAGATGATCCGTCCAACGACCATTCCGCAGATGCTGAAAGAACTCATTGTTGAACAGGCCATCGCGCGGGAGGCCCTCAGGCTTGCACTCGTGCAGCATAAGGAACTGGCTACCGGCCTGAAGGGTATCGCCCAGGAAAGAACGATAGGTGATGCTTTCGAGCAGACACAAACCGGGGCAACTCTGGTAAATATGATGGATCTTGATCTGCTGATCGGATCCGGAGGAGTTCTCTCTCATGCACCCAGAAGAAGTCAGGCTGCTCTCATGGTCATAGATGCATTCCTTCCCGAGGGAGTTACGATGCTGGCGGTGGACTCGATTTTCATGATGCCTCAGCTTGGCGTACTGTCAGAAGTGCTTCCGCAGGCTGCTACAGAAGTATTCGATAAAGACTGCCTTATACGACTCGGATCCTGTGTGGCTCCTTCCGGACAGCTGAAGAAAACAGACATTCTCGCCGATGTCAGGCTTTCAATGTCTGATGGATCATCAAAGGAACTTCAGATAGAGCGAGGAAAGATGTTCGTTCTGCCCCTTGGAGTCGGAGAGAAAGTTCAAGCTGTAATCAAACCGGCGAAGAATCTTGATGTCGGTTCCGGTCCCGGTATCGAATGGGCCGGTGAACTCGAAGGCGGGGTAGTCGGTCTTGTATTTGACGGAAGAGGAAGGCGACCTTTCAATCTTCCAGAGGATGATTCAGAGAGAATCGCAAAGCTTCAGGAATGGGCAGAGGCTCTTGATTTATATCCTGACAGATTTCTGAATCTGGAGGGGAGCGAATAATGGCTTTTGCATATACACCTGGATTGAGAGTTGCGAGTGTTACTGAAATCCTGAAAGAGAGAAGACTTCCTCTCACCGGAGAAACTCTGGTTAATGTCGGCGATTCAGTAATCGCGGAAACTGTTGTCGCCCGGACTGAACTTCCGGGTAATGTCAAGATGGTAAATATCGCGAATATCATGGGGATGCCGCCGGGAGATATCCCTGAGCTTCTTTTTAAGAAGGAGGGGGATCCGCTTGAGGAAGATGAACCGATTGGTCAGACAAAAGGTTTCTTCGGTCTTTTCAAGAACACGGTAAGATCGCCTATCAAGGGTACTTTTGAAAGCTTTAACCGTATTACTGGACAGGCTGTTCTTCGTGAACCTCCGATTCCTGTGGAGATCGGTGCTTACATAAAGGGAACGGTTGCTGAAATACTTGAAAACGAGGGTGTGGTCATCAAGGCAACAGCTACGTTCGTTCAGGGTATTTTCGGAATAGGCGGTGAAACCCGCGGGGAGCTTAAGGTTTGTGCGGATGGTCCTGGTCAGGAACTTACTGGGGACCTCATAGATGAATCCTGCAGAGGCAAGATTCTTCTTGGTGGTTCTTTTGTATCATATGAAACCCTTAATAAGGCTATCGCTACCGGAGTCAAGGCGATAATAGTGGGCGGCTTCGATGATAAGGACCTTAAGGAATTTCTCGGATTTGATCTTGGTGTAGCCATAACCGGGCATGAGAAGAAAGGCATTACACTTATCCTTACAGAAGGATTTGGAAGAATGACCATGGCTCATGGCACTTTTGATCTTCTCCGCTCTCGCGAGGGAATGCTTGCAAGCGTTAACGGCGCTACTCAGATAAGAGCGGGTGTCATGCGACCGGAAGTAGTAATCCCCGTTGAGATGAGCGTCAGTGATATTGGTTCTGGGAAACAGGCTGGCGCCATGGACATAGGGTCTCCGATCCGATGCATACGCGCACCGTATTTCGGAAAACTGGGTAAAGTGGCAGTGCTCCCGGCAGAGCTTCAGGTGCTGGATTCGGAAGCTCTTGTAAGAGTGCTGGAAGTGGAATTCGAGAATGGTGAAATCGCTACTGTTCCGCGTGCGAATGTGGAGCTGATTGAGGAATAGAATATTGCATAGAAAATGTGATTGATTATTGAATAGATGATGCCTCTGGTTTTCCAGGGGCATCACCTTTCTAAGTGGAAGGAGGGAAAATGAGATACACTTCGGCTGTTATCGCGGTTCTGCTGGTATCCCTGGCAGGACTTGCTCTGGCCGATAATTCAGATCCGCCTGAAAGTGTCGTTACTGAGGCGGCTTCGGAATTGGAAGTGTGCAGGGCAATTGATCTGCATGCATCAGATGTTCCCAACGATGAAGGTGGTTTTGTTGAACTCAGCTGGATCATGGAAATCGTAGGGATCATACCTGATTCTCTCAGAATAATGAGAAGAGATCCCGCTGGGTTCGATGAGCTGATTGCGACTGTGTCTGTGAATTCCACTGGATACACGGATGATTCAGCCCGGAATGGAGTCAACTACTCCTACTGGATACTTTCCCTCCG
>DAOWAG010000191.1 GCA_030634715.1 Candidatus Aegiribacteria sp.
AGTCGCTGGAAGGAGCGCGTTTGTAACAAGTAATTTTTTGTCAATCGTCCAGGGAATGATGTCAATACGCTCACCATTCAATTCGCGCATGACGGATTGGACTCTCATCCCCTTCATCCCTACAAAAGTACCTACTGCGTCAACTCTGATATCATTGCTCGTAACAGCAATCTTCGTTCGAACTCCGGCTTCTCGAGCAATTACTTTGATCTCGGCAATACCTTCATCAATCTCAGGAGCTTCCCGCTCAAATAACCTTCTGATTAGCAAAGGTGTTGCTCTTGAAAGAACAAGCTGAGGTTCGCTGCTTTCCGGGCTTAGTACTTCAACCAGAATAGGGAGAACTGTATCTCCGTGTTCAAAGCGCTCACCTCTGGCTCTTTCATCAGGTGGAATCACGGCTTCTATCTGTCCTGCAATGCGAACATTTACTCTGTTTCTGTAAACTTGCTGCACAACGCATCTTGGAATCAATTGTCCAATTCGATCAGAGTACTCTTTATACACGTGCTCCCGCTCGGTCGACCGTTCGAGAGTATGAAACTGCTGTCTGAAAATGTTGACGGCTGATCGACTGAAATTATTAAAATCTACCGGCACACCAACAGTATCACCCTGCTCAGCATCCGGATTGTATTTTCTTGCCTTCCTCCGAGTAATCTGCAGGTGTGCTTCGCTCTCCTCGACTTCCTTTACTACAACTTTCACGGCAACAACATTTACATCACCTGTTCTTTGATTCCAGGTTACGTTGATATTCTGCGGAGAACCGTATTCAAGCTCTGTGGCTTCAATAAGAGCTCTTTTCAACCACTCCAGCAGGAGCTCCTGATTTGCACCTCTGCTTTCCCTGATCACTGCGGCCAGGGCTTCAATTCTCTGGTAGTTATCTGGCACTGTTATCTCCTTGATCTCTTATCATATGTATTGCTATTCAAGTACCTCAAGAGCCTTACTGATCGCATCAACAGGTACTTTTCTCCCGCTTCTGAAAGTCAACACTCCAGCATCGTAATGCTCAAGCCAGTCTACAATTACGTCATCGTCCAACTCGACAGATAATTTCCTGCCGATTGTTCTTTTCCAGTCAACTTCGGTATGAAGAAGCCTTCCTACTCCTGGAGAACTGACTTCAAGCCGGTAATTTTCACCCTTCAGGAGCATATCCGTCTCTATTGCATCCTTAACTATCCTGGATAATTTTGCACATTGGCTAAGATTCACACGGCCCGGACAGTCAACAAGAATTCTGATTACATGGCTTCTGCCGACTTTAGACAGTGTCATATCCACAAGCATAAGCTCTTCCCCGGCAACCAGATCTTCAAGAATCTCATCAAGATTCATATTTTCCATCCTTACTCCCGCCATATACAAAAAAGAAAAGGCGGATGAAACCGCCTTGTGAATCTTCAGATCCATAAGCGAGAACTTATGAGTAAATCTAGCTTGGATATACATCTATGGCAAGTAGCGTTAAGGATCAGGTCTTGAAATTTAGAGTTTCCTGATGCTGATTTTCAGGACCTGATCCGATGTGCTTCAGATCCGACCCATCATCAAGTCTGATCCAAGTATTTCAATGTATTGACTATATTCAGGATTATGAAGACAGTTCGTGATCGCATCTAAACCATCAAGCATGCTGCCGATCTGATACTTTGTTTCCGTCTCACCAAGAATATTCACAAGACTCACCCTTGAATTCCTCAGATTATTTGCAGCATATTGGGTCTGTTCAGATGAAAACATTGGATTCTCAGAGTAGAATGATTTAAACAGAGTATAGAACCAGGCTATCTTGAGCTTCTGCAACTCAGGGTTGTCCGGGTTCTCTGATTCAATCTGCAGTAATCCGGAATAAGCGCTATCCAGAACTGATCCATTTCTGATAACAACAGATAATGAATCACCGTGCAGGAGATTGTTTGAGTAACA
Organism: Candidatus Aegiribacteria sp.; assembly: GCA_030634715.1. The sequence continues at coordinate 1,939 of DAOWAG010000191.1, forward strand.
GTACAGAGGTCCTCCTGTTTCCTCCCACAGGCTATTGAAGAAATCCGGTATATGAGAGGGAACATTCTCTCTGAAACCGGGCGATGAGTTATAAACACTGATTAGATTGTACAGCAGTCTGTCAAGAACAAGAGTATAACTTTCAGTCTTAATGAACAGTTCTCTCTGATCAGGCGTTTCAAACTCGGTTGAGAGAAGCAGATCGTTCAATGTCTGAATAATATTTACTGGAACGCCTGGCCAGATCATCATATTCTCAAAACTGTCAAAAATATACATTTGCAGTACGATTAGCAGTATTGTTGCGCCTTCCATTTCACCATTTTCCGCAAGAAGCAGGCCCAAAGCAGTGAACTGCGCGGGAAGATATCGAATGTCTTCACTATCCATTTGTTCAAGCTCATCCAGAATTCCCGCAGTATCGCCGGATTCCATTCTCTGAATGATATCAAGTCCATTCTCCAGTTCTCTCAGTTGAAGTTCCATTCCGCTTCTGAGTTCGGATGCAATAGTCGGCGCAAGACTGTCAGAGAGGCTTGAAAACGCATGATAGAGGCTGTCAGCTGAATCCGGATACCTCAAGAATTCAGTTCCTGTGTAGAACAGCAGAATCTGAAGGTTTCTTGATCTTTTATTACCTGTCATTGTTCTGAACAGATCTTCATTTTCAATCTTTCCAAGCCATCGAAGGTGGCTTGCTTCTGTCCCTTCAGTGAGTGGAGCCAGAAGAGAAGTCTGCTTTATGTAATTATCTCTGTTGTGAGAATGAAGTGCCCATGCGGTTCTCATTGCAGCCAATGCACCGTCAGGATCACCCAGATTTGTTTGGATCAGCACGATATTATGATGCACCTCAGCATAATTCGGCGCTCTCTTTGTAAGAGAATCGTAGGCGGCAAGACCAAGATTCACATAACGTTCCGCTTCATCAAGATCATATGGAACTCTTCCGCTCATCTGCATAATGTTTATCATCGGAGTCGATAGCGGCTTGCACAACAAAGCTCTGGTAACATACGCGCTTCCGAGAGCGTACCATCCGCCAAGCTCATCAGGATTCGTCTCAACACTTCGCTGACACCACGTAATTGAACTGTCCGCCAGTTGAACGGCTGTATCGTAGTAATACAACGCTCTTCCTGCATCTTCATCATTTCTGGAAAGGTGCCAGGCAGAAGCGGAATTCACAATATCATTCATTACCGGCTGGATCTTTGTCAGATACATATCCTTGCCGACGAACAACTGTCTTCCGGATTGCATTGCTGAGACGTAATATGGATAAGCGACGCATCCCAGAAATAAAGCAGTGATAGAAAGAACGATTGCACTTCCGATTCTTGCTCTCCCCTTCAATGGGCTCCATTTTGCTGGGATCGAAGCGAGGAGAAGTCCGCACAATACGGCCAGCAGCATCGCAGATGGCGGCCACCTTAGAGCAACTGAAACAGTTGCCTCCGCAAGAAGAGCTATAATACCGCCGAAAAGCCCCAGTACAGTCCAGTTCTCAGCATAAGAAACTCCATTTCCTGAAGATTCCGGAAGGGGTTTCCCTTTTCGATGGAGTGCTCTGATGAAATAATAGGCGACTGTCATGCATAATAGAAAACCGACAATTCCAATATCAACAAG
>DAOWAG010000102.1 GCA_030634715.1 Candidatus Aegiribacteria sp.
CGATTGCAGCAGGCTTCTCCACCGGTTCAAGCCCTCCGGGAATCATCTGCAGGTGATGGACAAGACTTTCGCAAGCGGTTTCAATAGCATCTTCAGGAGAAATACTGCCATCAGTTGTTACATCCATTATGAGATGATCGTAATCTGTTCTATCACCAACTCTGGCGCTCTGAACTTCAAAATTAACTCTCTTCACCGGACAGAACCAGGAATCAAGAAGAATCGTACCCGCGTTCTCTTCTTTTCCATGGATAGTCCATTCATCAGCGGGAATGAATCCCCTCCCGCGTTCAACGGCTATCTCCAAGGAGAATTTACAGTTCTTATTGAGTTGAACTATTTCCTGATCCTTGTTCATCACTTCCAGGTAGCTGTCTCCCTTGAGATCACTGCCCGAATACTTGCCCTTTTTTCCTGCTTTCAGTTTCAGTGAACCTGGTTTGTCACCCTCAAGCCTGATTACGAGAGATTTGATGTTAAGTACAATTTCGGGAATATCCTGCAGAATACCGGGAATTGTTGAGAACTCATGCTCAACACCCTCTATTCTCAGGGCAACCGCTGCTGATCCTTCAAGCGAAGACAGTAGTACTCGTCTCAGAGCAGTACCAAGAGTACGACCGAAACCGCGTTCCAGAGGTGTAATCTCGAGTCTGCCGAAGGTATCGGTTCTTGACTCTTCTTCCCACCTGATCATGTCAGGAAGATAAAGACTCTTGAATTCCATCTATTCCTCCTCCCGGGGGATTTATAACCCGGGTGTTTACAGGCCCTGAGAGGGCCGTGATTATCTGCTTATCCGCGTCGGCGACGCTTCGATGGACGACACCCGTTATGCGGTATTCTGGTTTGATCCTTGATTGCCGTAACTTCCAGATTAGTAGACTGAAGCGCCCTGACGGCTGCTTCCCTTCCAGATCCTGGACCCCGGACCCAGATCTCCACTTTCTTGATCCCTGCTTCAATTGCTTTTTCGGAAGCCTGTACCGCAGCTTGCCCTGAAGCAAATGCAGTTCCTTTTCTTGTACCTTTTACTCCTGTAGTTCCACCGCTAGCCCACGCGAGAACGTTACCATTCCTATCGGTGATCGTTATCAGAGTATTGTTGAAAGATGACTTTATGTGAGCAATACCGTGAACATCAGTAACCTTAACAGCCTTTTTCTTTTTTACAGTCTTCTTGCGAGTCTTTGCCTTGGCTCCTTTTGGCACGTCACCCTCCTAACGAATTCTACCGTGCCCGAATTTTGGCCCCTTTCGGGTACGGGCATTTGTATGAGTCCTCTGGCCACGGACAGGGAGCCCCCTGCGATGTCTTATACCACGATAGCATCGTATGTCCATCAGCCTTTTCTTATTCATGTTTATTTCCGCTCTTAGGGCACCTTCAACCTTATAGTCGGCATCAATGACCTTTCTAAGCGTTGCGACTTCATTTTCTGTCAGATCGTCTGTTTTCACGTTAAAAGCAATACCCGTCTTTTCAAGTATTTCCTTTGATGAGGTCAGACCGATTCCAAAAATGTATGGAAGTGCATAAAGAATATGCTTGTTGCGCGGAAGATCAACTCCTGAGATTCTTGCCACTGATTACCTCCGTAATTACCGAAATTCTATTATCCCTGCCGTTGTTTATGCTTCGGGTCCCGTGAACAGATCACCAGGATCTTTCCATGCCTTCGCACAATTCGACAGTACTCACAAATTTTTCTAACTGAACTGCGTACTTTCATTGTTCGATCCTCACTTGTACCTGTAAATAATTCGGCCACGGGTCAGATCGTATGGAGATAATTCAACCGTTACCCTGTCACCTACAAGTATTCTTATGTAGTGCATCCTCATCTTCCCGGAAACATGGCACAGGGCAATGTGACCTTCTGGGCTGTCCAGTTCGACGCGGCATTGACTGTTGGGTAGCGTTTCAACAACGGTCCCATCAGCTACTACGCCCTGTTTCTTTGCCATTTCCATCCCTTTCGTCCGTTTTCCGCGGAACGCATATTATTGGTAATTATCATCATGCCGTCAATATTAACGGACTTCCTGCTGAAACGAGTACCGTATGCTCCGCATGCGCTGACAGGCTTCCATCAGCCGTAACAACCGTCCATTTATCCAGGAGCGTCCTTACTCTGTATCCACCGATATTAATCATTGGTTCAATTGCAAGTGCAAGTCCGTCAGTAAGCTTCATTCCCCTGCCCGCTCTTCCGAAATTCGGGACCTGGGGCGGCTCATGCAGTTTTCTGCCTATTCCGTGTCCCACCAGGGATCTGACAACACTGAAACCTTCCTCTTCCACATGCATCTGAATAGCTGAACCAATATCCCCTATAGAGTTTCCTGCTCTTGCAGCTTCGATACCTCTGTCACGGGCTTCGTAAACGGTTCTTATAAGAAGCAATGCCATTGGGGGAGGCAGCCCTACAGCAACTGTATCAGCTGCGTCTCCATGGAAGCCGTTCTTGAATGCTCCAACGTCAATACTGACAAGGTCGCCATCCTTCACTTTTCTGATTCCGGAAGGTATTCCGTGAACCACTTCATCGTTTATGGAGATACAGACACTTGCCGGGAATCCATTGTATCCAAGGAAAGAGGGGGTAGCTCCTTCAGCTTCTATTACCTTCCTCCCCACGGATTCAATAGATGCAGTGCTCACTCCGATCTCGATTACCGTTTTCATCTCATCAAGAGCTTTTCTGACGATTCTGCAACTTTCTTCCATCATTCTGAGGTCTCGTCCAGCCGTTATCCCCATATGGACAGAGCCTCTTCCAGTCTCTCAGTAACCTGGTCGACAGTTCCAATGCCATCGATAATCAACAGACGATCATGATAGTATTTCTCAAGATGCTCTGTAAGATCATGGTAGTGACCTAGCCTCTGCTCGATTACTTCGGCTCTGTCATCATTTCGCTCAATGAGTGAAGTACCGCATCTGATGCATTTGTCTCCTGGATGAAATTGCGGATGCTTTCCAGTAAAACCGCATTTGGAGCACGTAAGCCTCCCTGCGAGTCTTTCAATCACTTCACTGTCAGATATCGTAATAAATACCGCACCTGAAAGAGGTTTATTCTCTTCTTCAAGATAACCATCAAGGCTCTCTGCCTGGGATACATTTCTGGGAAATCCGTCCAGCAGGAATCTGTCCAGATTCGTTATTTTTTTGAACACTTCCTCGTTCACGGTTTCATCGTCTACCAGGTGCCCCGATTCAACGATTTTCCGTATACGCTTCCCCAGTTCGGAATTGCTTTGTATCTCTTCACGGAGCAAAAGACCTGTTGAAAGGTGATGAAGACTGAGACGTTTCGATATCCTGTCAGCCTGCGTTCCCTTTCCAGATCCAGGTGGCCCGAAGAAGACTATCCTCATTACTACCTTCGTCCTCTTATCTTGCCTTTGCTGAGAAATCCATCGTAGTGCCGCATGAGAAGATGTGTTTCAATCTGCCGCAATGTTTCCAGAGCCACTCCAACAACGATCAGCAGGCTTGTGCCGCCGAACATGAAGTTCACATTGGCGTGTCTGGTCATGAGCATAGGCATAACAGCTATCGCTGCAAGGAATATCGATCCGGGCAGTGTAACTCTTACAAGTACTCTCTCTATGTATTTGGCGGTACTTTTCCCAGGTTTTCGGCCTGGTATGAACCCACCATACTTTTTCATGTTGTCGGCTAGATCCTGTGGATTGAAGGTAATGGCTGTGTAGACATACGCGAAAAGGATAATTAATAGAGTATATATTATTATGTATACAGCACTTCCAGGTGCCAGATGTGCGTTGACCCATGTATCGACCCCGGAATTAGGGAAGAACATGGCTATACTGCTCGGAAACATCATGAATGCCTGTGCGAAGATAACCGGAATAACTCCAGCCGTGTTGAGTCTGAGCGGTATATGTGTGCTCTGACCACCATATACTTTTCGCCCTCTTACCTGTTTAGCGTATGTAACAGGTATCCTTCTCTGGGCTTCCGTCATAAGAACAACAAACGCAACTACCGCAAACATGAATACACCGAGGAAAATCGCGGTAATGAATCCGGTCTGCTCAAGCACGAACACATCCTGGTATATCGAGACAATCGCTCCGGGAAGCCTTCCGACTATACCTGCAAAGATGATAAGGCTGATTCCGTTTCCAATTCCACGCTCGGTAATTCGCTCACCAAGCCACATGACAAATATCGTTCCCGTAATCAATGTGACAACGGTCTGAATCGTGAATCCAAGCCCAGGGTGCGGTACGATCATCATTCCCTGACTGTTCAGACCTATCAGATACTGTGAAATTCCCAGTCCCTGGATAAACGCGAGTACGACTGTAGCATATCTGGTGATTTCCGTCATCTTCTGACGTCCGGCTTCACCTTCTTTTTTCAGCCTCTCAAAATAGGGAAACACCGATGTGAGAAGCTGGATGATGATCGATGCGGATATGTAAGGCATTATTCCAAGCGCAAATACAGACGCACGTCTGAGAGCGCCACCCACGAAGAGGTCATACATGCCCATCAGTCCGCCGCCACCAGCGAACGCCTGATTCAAGGCATCACCATCTATTCCGGGAACGGGAATATGCCCTCCCACCCTGTATACCGCGAGAAGAACGAATGTATAGAATATCTTCTTCCTCAGCTCCGGTATTTTCAGGATGCTTTCAAAACCACGCATTATCCGAGCACCTCCACTGTGCCGCCAGCGGACTTAATAATTTCCTCAGCTTTTGAACTGAAAGAGTGAGCACATACCGTAAGAACTTTATCCAATTGTCCTTTTCCAAGGATTTTCACGGGTTTAAACCTTGATGAGATCAATCCCGCTTTCTTCATATCGTCAGGTGTCACAACGCTATCAGCACTGAATCTGCTCAGATGACAGACATTGATGACCTGATAATTCCTGGCAAACCGCGCGTTGTTAAAACCTTTATGGCTCATTCGCCTTTGGATAGGCATCTGTCCACCTTCGAACCAGGGTTGAATACTGCCTCTGGCCTTCTGCCCCTTATGTCCCTTGCCGCTGGTTCCGCCAGTACCGGTTCCGCGACCACGACCTAGCCTGGATGAGGATTTTACCGCACCTCTGGCGGGTCTCAGATGCTGCAAGCGTCTCATTCTTCAACCTCCTCGACCTTCAACAGATGTGCAACCCTGTTGATCATACCGCGAATCTGCGGGTTGTCCCGATGAGTGACGGGACATTGCAATCGTCGCAGTCCGAGTGCCTCAAGTGTTCGTTTCTGCACTTCCGTACGGCCGATTGCACTTCTTACCTGAGTAATTCTTAGTTTCCTGTCAGCCATCGGTACTCCTTCTGGCGATCGCAGCTTGCCGGTACCCGCTAACCTGATCGATAAGCACAAGGTCTTTTAATCCTTCCATTGTTGCCTTGACAACGTTATGAGGATTGTTCGA
>DAOWAG010000038.1 GCA_030634715.1 Candidatus Aegiribacteria sp.
AGGACGTTATTACACAGGATAATGTGTCTGTGAGAGTGAACGCTGTGGTCTATTTCAGGGTTATCGACCCCAAGAAGGCTATTCTTGAAGTTGAAAACTATATCTACGCCACAAGTCAGCTGGCTCAGACCACCCTCAGGAGCGTTCTTGGTGAGGCGACTCTCGATTAGCTTCTCTCGCAGAGGGATGAAATCAACGGCAAACTACAGAATATCCTCGACAGAATGACCGATCCATGGGGAATCAAGGTCAGTACTGTTGAAGTCAAGCATGTTGATCTCCCCGAAGAGATGCAGAGGGTTATGGCCAAGCAGGCTGAAGCTGAAAGAGACAGAAGAGCCAAGATCATAAGGGCAGACGCGGAGTTCCAGGCTTCACATAAGCTTGCTGAAGCCGCGGATATTATCAGTGCCCATCCTGTAGCTCTCCAGCTCCGATATATGCAGACTCTGTCCGAGATTGCCGTGGAAAACAACTCGACTACAATATTTCCGTTGCCTATAGAGCTTCTTAAGCCCTTCCTGAAGCAGCTCGGTGCTGATGAGAAGGACTAGCCGGTGTTCAGCGGAGCAATTACAGCGCTGGTAACACCGTTCAATAACGGTGCGATTGATACCATCTCCCTGCGCAACCTTGTCAACTGGCAGATTGAGCAGGGGATAGACGGATTACTTGCGTGTGGCTGTACTGGAGAAGCTGCAACGCTCACTGCTGAAGAGCATCATCAGGTCGTCCGGACTGTTCTGGAGGCTGCGGAAGGTCGCGTTCCTGTTATTGCTGGAACCGGCACGAATTATACCGCTTCTTCCGTGGAGCTGTCTATGGAAACAGCTGCCCTGGGTGTGGATGCCGTTCTGCTCATCACTCCCTATTACAACAAGCCAACTCCCGAAGGGCAGATAGAGCACTATACAGCTGTTGCGGACGAGGTTGACTGCCCTGTGATACTTTACAACGTGCCTGGACGAACAGGTACGAACATGCTTCCGGAGACAATAGCGCGACTGGCGGAACATCCCCGAATTGTTGCAGTCAAGGATGCTGCCGGTTCCGCTGAGAGAGTAACCGCAATCCTGAATCTGTGCGATATAACCGTGCTGAGCGGTGATGATGCCATTGCGATGGCTCAGGTTGCTCTCGGGGCCGCGGGGGTTATTTCCGTCGTATCCAATATTGCGCCTGCGGCGATGTCTGAACTCATCTCTGATACAGCCAAAGGTAATCTGCAGGAAGCAAGGAAAATTCAGGCCAGGCTGTATCCGGTGATAAAAGCGATGTTCATTGAGACAAATCCAATGCCGGTGAAGAAGTCACTTGCTATGATGGGCAGGATTCAGGACGAACTCCGTCTCCCGCTTGTTTCTATGAAAGAGGAGTTCGCACCGGAACTGAGAAGAATTCTGGAAAAGGCTGATCTTTTCTGATGAATATCTGCGTATTCGGCAGTGAAGGCAGGATGGGACGGCTTGTCAGGGAAGAGGCAGGCTTCTCCGTAATAGCGTGCTACGACAAAACCCCTCCCGGAACATCTACTGAAGTTCCACTTCCCTCTGAAGTCGATATGGTCATAGATTTTTCGCTTCCGTCCGCCTGGAAGGATCTTGATAAACTGCTTGCAGGTACTTCCGCGGGGCTTGTATCCGGGACAACCGGGCTGGGAAACACCGAAATGGAACTGCTTCGGAAGTGGTCTTCGGTAAGACCCGTCTTCTTCGCATCAAATATGAGTATGGGCATATATGTTCTTGGCAGACTTCTTCAAAGCGCGGCGTCCATGCTGGCCGATGATTTCGACCTTGAGATTGTGGAATTTCACCACAGAGCGAAGATCGACAGCCCCAGCGGTACTGCTTTGACTTTGCAGGATATCTGGGAGAAAAATGGTGGCGGAAAGAAGATCACGCACGGCAGGTCAGGACCAGCAGGGCCAAGGAGCCAGGATGAAACTGGCATTCATTCCGTCAGAGGTGGTGATATAGTCGGAGATCACCAGCTTTATCTGCTTGGAGACGGAGAGAAGCTCCTACTGTCTCATTCAGCTACCGGAAGAAGAACATTCGCAATTGGGGCACTGAAGGCAGCGGATTTCATTTATGGAAAACCTCCAGGGCTTTACTCAATGGAGGATATGATGAGTAAAAGAAGTGAAAAATGATACGGAATCCCGTGGTAGCAGGCATGTTCTACCCGTCAAACGGAGAACATCTGAGTTCGATGATTACAGATTTCATCTCTTCTTCAGGCAGGGAACCTGACAATTCCATAACTGGTCTGGTTAGTCCCCATGCTGGATACGTCTACTCCGGCGCTGTGGCTGGAGCAGCATTCGCGTCTGCTCCCGCTGTCGTGAATACTGTTATTATTCTGGCGCCAACACACAGTTATCCGGTTCATGGTGCGTCTGTATACAGCGGAGAAGCGTATTTGACACCACTTGGTCCCGCGGTGATTGACAGAGAAATATCAGCAGGTCTCCTTAACTCCGGTCTATCCTTCCAGCCTGCAGCACACAGAGGAGAGCATTCCGCGGAAGTTCAGATTCCGTTCATACAGACAAAGTGGCCTGACGCATCCATCGTTGTTATCCTTCAGGGCTCTGTGTTCGATGGTTACTCCCGAACTCTGGCTGAGAATCTCCACACTATTCTGGGGAATAGAGAGGATGTTCTGATAGTTGCTTCAAGTGATCTTTCGCATTACCATCCTTTTGTAGAGGCTGAGCGAATGGATCGAAAGGTGATAGATGCCTTTATCAGTGGAAACCCTGAGAATATGAATACTGTGCTTTCCAGTGGAATCGAGGCATGCGGAGGTGGTCCCATTCTTGCGCTGATGTACTATTCAGTGCTGAACGGTTCCGACAGATTCAGCGAGATAATGTGGGATACATCCGCGACTGCCAGCGGTGACAGAAGTTCTGTTGTAGGGTATTTTGCCGGTTGTACCGCAAAGGGGGTTCGGGAATAACTGATTCTGCTGACAGAAAAAAAATATTGGATCTCGCAAGAAGATCTGTTGAAGCCGCAGCATCCGGAAAACCGCTTCCGGATATACCATCCGGGGATGTCTTCAGAAGGGAAGGCGGCGCTTTTGTTACTCTCCGGAAATATGGCTCACTCAGGGGTTGTATTGGTAATTTTACAGGAATTGGTCCTCTGGGACGGACTGTGATTGAAATGGCGGCTTCAGCCGCTGTTAAAGATCCAAGATTTCCTAAGGTCGATTCTGAGGAAGTGGATGAGCTTGATCTGGAGATTTCCCTTTTAAGTCCAATGATTCTGACAAGACCGGAAGATGTAGTTCCCGGAATCCACGGCATCTATATCAAATCCGGATTCCGATCCGGAACTCTGCTCCCACAGGTTGCCGTCGAGCAGGGGTGGGACAGAGAAACTTTCCTTTCACACACATGTCTTAAAGCAGGACTGTCACCGGACAGCTTCCGGCAAGATGATGTTCAGATATACACATATACTGCCGAAGTGTTCGGCGATTCAGAGAAAGGAGCTGATTCTGAATGAAGCTCATGGTTTTGACCGGTGCGTTTCTTCTGCTTGCATGCAGTATGCCTGGTGTGGGAGAGCTTGAAGAAAGAGTTGATGTCCTGGAGACTTCCGTAAGCTACGATGATTTCGAGCTTGCAGACAGTTTTAATCAGATATTTAACAATATTGAAGACCTTGATGAAAGGATTACTTTCTTGGAAACCGGTGACATTTCCCTGCCTGTCGAACCTTCGGCGCAGGATAGAGATGAGCCCGGTGATATCGAACCTCCTGTAGAGAAGATTATCACCATTTCCGATGTTGAGGGTCTCGAGGACTCGATGAATCTGCTTGCAGACAGCCTGACAGTTATTGATGAATCACTGAATGAAGTTGTTCTCTCACTTGACAGCCTTGTGCTGGAGAACGATTCACTGAAGACCGAGCTCAGTAGTCTTCGTTCGGAAATTGCGGATCTCAGATATACTATTAATCATCTTGGACCTTCAAGATCATCTTCTTCAACAGGTGGTGGAACAAGACCCGGATCAGGCAGCAGTGAAGGAACTGGAACCAGCGGAACACGCTGACCGTAGCCGATAGGAGATATTCGTAAATGGGGGCGGTTCAGAACTGTCCCCATATTGTTTTAAATCTGCGGATTAGTTCTGTGGAGCAGTTTCTCGGAGTACATCAGTGAATCTGCTCTGCTTAGAAGTTCCTCAAGGGATGTATTCTCATCAAGCCTTGTAGAAGCATAGCCACAGCTGAGCGAGAGCTTGAATGGAAGATCGCCTTTACTGTTCAGTTCTTCGATACCTGAGCGTATTCTGGTCTTAAATGATTCCCGGTCAATTTCTAAGGAACCAAGGAAAAGCGCAACGAGTTCGTCACCTCCAATCCTTGCTGCAATATCCGATTCGCGAAAAGTATTTCTGAGTATGTTCGCCGTTTCTACTATTGCTCTATCACCGGCATGATGACCAAATTTGTCATTAATCGATTTCAGATCATCCAGATCTATGAAGAGAAGTCCAATTTCTGGTTTTGAGCGTATTGAAGACTCAAGCAGCTGTTGTCCCACAGCCATGAAACCCCGTCTGTTGTACAGACCTGTGAGCTCGTCACGAAGCGACATCTCTCTCAGCTGTTTTTCAAGTATCTTCTGTTTTGTGATATCGACAAATGAGAGAACGAACCAGAGCATTTCCTGCTCATCTGAAACAGCAGTTGCTGTCACATGGGCGAAGAATTCGGAACCGTCATTTCTAATGCACTCTATGTCATCTTCCCATTCGCCATTCTCCGCTATAGCCTTCTTCATGATCTGGCGACAGCTTCTGTCCGGTATGAATGTCGAAATGTCCAGGTCAGCGATATTGCGTTCATCAAGATTCCAGTATACCGCAGTCTTGCGGTTGGCGTAGTCTATTTTCCAGTTTATGTCAAAAATCAGCATCGCACTGAATGCGCCATCAAGGGCACTGTTTCTCTTCTTCATCTCTCTCTGATACCGGTGCCGCTCTACGGTATCCCTGAATGTGAGAAGGATTGCATTATGACCATTTCCGCTCACCAGGTTCGATGTCATATCCATCTTTTTAATCGATCCATCACAGCACTTCATCTTCTGATCAAGAAATACGCCATCCATGATTTCCGGAACTTTGGTTTGAGCTGAATCAGGGAGGATTTCCATAACAGGTTTCCCGAGAAGCACTGCATGGTCATATCCCAGCAGTATTTCAACCGCGTCGCTGGCACGCGAAATAAGACCGGTTTCAGGATCGACAATCAGGAGAATATCGACGGAGTTCCTGAAAACAAGGTTAAGACTATTGATTTCATCCCGCAGAATTGAATTGACAAGTCTTTGTTCTTTAAGTTCATTGCTTATCTTAAGCAGTCTTTCATGCATACTCTTCTGATTTTTATTCGAGTCTGCGTTATTCCGCAATGCTGATCCTTTCCGCTGCAATGAAGTCAGCCTGCTGTCAGCATCGATAGTCGTGAGGTATGTTTCTCAGCTGAAATTGACTCTGCAGTACCTCTTCTTGCCCGCTCTGAGCAGAATGCTGGTGCTGATGCTTTGCGGATCAAGATTTTCAAGAGGATCCACAACACGCTTATTATCTATGTACAGCCCACCCTGTTTCGCCATTCTTCTCACTTCGCTTCTGCTTGGACAGAGACCTGTTTCAACGAAAAGATCAAGACAGCTGATTCCATCGTTCAGCCTTGTTTTCGAAATATCCAGTGTTGGAACATCTTCCTGATTTCCCTGTCCGGTGAAGAGTGAGTGCGATGCTTTTTCCGCCTTGAGAGCTTCTTCTCTCCCATGCGCAAGGACTGTTGCCTCAAACGCAAGTTTTTCCTTAACCTTTCTGATATCCGCTCCGGTAAGAAGAGCCAGCTTATCAATTTCATCTCCGGGGACAAAAGTGTAGAGCCTGAGGAAATATATTGCATCCTCGTCGCTTACGTTTATCCAGAACTGGTAATATTCGTATGGGCTTGTCAGTTCCGGGTCAAGCCAGATGGCCCCGCCGGTCTGCGTCTTGCTCATTTTTTCGCCCGAAGCCGTCGTTACCAGAGGACAGGTGAAACCCCATACTTCTTTTTGCTCAGTACGCCTGATAAGATCAATTCCGGAAACTATATTACCCCACTGATCGGAACCGCCCAACTGAAGAACACATTCGAAATTACGGTACAGATGCAGAAAATCATAAGCCTGGAGAAGGCTGTATCCGAATTCAAGGAAGGAGATCCCGCTCTCCAGTCTTAGCTTGACCGATTCCGCGGAAAGCATCCGATTCACGCTGAAATGACGCCCTACTTCTCTCAGGAAGTCAATATGATTCAGTTTGCTTAGCCATTCATAGTTGTCAAGTAGAACCGCTCCATCATCTTCGTTAGTGAATTCAAGGAAATGCCCCAGCTGTCCTCGTATCGATTCTGCCCAGTTCGATATTGTCTCCTTCGATTCAAAGGTTCTCTCCAGGCTTCTTTCGGACGGGTCTCCGACAAGTGCGGTAGCTCCACCAACAAGCAGAATGGGTCTGTGTCCACCCATTTGAAGATGACGCGCAATCATGATCGGCACAAGGTGACCAAGGTGAAGACTCCCTGCCGTGGGGTCAAAACCGATATAGAAACTCAGCGAAGGTCCATCTAGAAGCTCGGATAGTTTCTCCTCTGCGGTCATCTGGTAAATAAGACCCCTTTGACTGAGTTTTCGCAATAGTCCCACCGGTCACTCCTTTCATAAGATCACATCTGGCATAACAGTTCTCTGGTGCTTATGTTTTCCTCTGTTCGAGACACAGAACATAATACCGGAGAAGATAATGGAAACTATTGAATTTGAGCATCCTGTAGCAAGGGACATTCTAACGAATCTCAGGAATCGTCACACGCAACCTGATGAGTTCAGGATATTAGCTTACAGACTGGGTCTCATGCTTGCTGTTGAAGCGACCAGAGATAGAGGAACTTCACCTGTTTCAGTTGAAACTCCGATGGAAAGGACACTGGGTGAGAAATGCAATAATCACCCTGTGCTCATTCCTGTGCTTCGAGCAGGTCTTGGTCTTCTTCCCCCGTTTCAGGAGTTGCTGCCGGATTCACCAGTGGCGTTCATAGCGATGAAACGGGATGAAAAAACCGGAAAAGCGGAATGGCTCTACGATTCAATCCAGAATTTGAGAGGCAGGGATGTTCTGATTCTGGATCCAATGCTGGCAACAGGAGGAACAGCCGCAGGCGTGATTGATTACCTTATTGAAAAAGGTGTCGACGAAATTACACTTGTAAGCGTAGTCGCGGCTCCTGAAGGGATACATCGTCTTCAGGGATACGAAAATCTCACCATTATCACAGTATCGGTGGACAGGGAGCTTGATGAGAACTGGTTCATACTGCCTGGACTTGGAGACTTCGGTGACAGGCTTTATCAGGGTAATTAATAATAACCGCATAATCAGGAAGTGATATGAAACAGCAGGGAATCTATATAGCCGGTAGTGATATGAACGCGGGAAAAACAACATTCTCTCTTGGAATGATCTCGTGGCTCTGTAATCATCTTGATCGCGGAGCGTCCTTCATGAAACCGCTTGGTCAGAAAACAACTTTACTTGATGGAGCTTCAGTTGGTGAGGATTCATTTCTTGTGAATACATCCCTTGGACTTCATAGCGAATTGAAATACGCGACACCATTTGCGATGTCTAGCGGTGCTTCTGAGAAATTTCTTGAGGATGGACATCCGGTCAATATCAGAGGGAAGATACTGAAAGCATTCAGACACCTGGCTGCGGACACCGATATGGTTGTTGTCGAGGGTACAGGGCATCCCGGTGTCGGTTCAGTATTTGGTCTTTGCAACGCAAGTGTAGCCAGTCTGCTTGATATACCTGTGCTGCTCGTTCTTGATGCTGGCATCGGAAGAACAATTGACAGATTTACACTCTGCAACAGTCTTTTTCATGACAGAAATATTCCTCTTCTGGGAGTTGTTGTTAATCGTGTTCGGAAGAGCAAGATGGAAAAGGTGAAAAAATATCTGGATCCATGGTTCTCCGAAAGAGGAATACCGGTATTCGGATATATTCCTTACGTTACCTCTATAGCCAGACCGTCACTGAGCATGCTCGGCAGAGAACTCGGTCTCGAAGCGGTTATTTCATGGAAACCTGACCCTTATATGCCCGTTGAGGGATTCATCACGGCATTCGGCAGCATAAGAGAAATTCTCATTGATATTAATGAAAACCCTGACAGCGCTCTGCTTATCAGTGCGACCAGGCTCGAAGTGATTGATGCTCTAA
>DAOWAG010000024.1 GCA_030634715.1 Candidatus Aegiribacteria sp.
GGTGCTATTTCTCATCGTGATGTAGAGCCAATGGGATACTCCAGTATCTACTACCACGACTACCACGCATGGAGGGACACTCTTCTAACAGCAACCGAAGCATTCAATGCTTTTGTAGCCGGAAATTATGAAACTGTGGAAGCAGTCAGCTTTTTCACTGCTGTGGATGATGTTGCTTATACAGTAAAGATTTACGAAACATTCTCCGGAGGAGAACTTCTTAACGAACTCTCAAGTGAAAGCGGTACAGCTTCATATACCGGCTTCCATACCATTAACCTTTCAACTACGGTAAATATCGATCCTGGATGCGATTTCTATGTATATCTGGAGCTGCAAGACGGAGGACAACCCTTCGATTGTACTTCGGATGTTCCTGTACTACTCGGAGCGAGTTACAGGACAATAGTGGAATCATCTTCAAGTCCGGGAGAGAGCTACTATCTTGACGGCTCGACCTGGACAGATCTTACCACGGTGGATACCACAGCGAATTTCTGCATAAAGGCTCTATGCAATCTTTCAGTTGGCATTGAGGAGGGAGATACGGTTCTTCCAGTTCTTTCATTAAATCCTCTCTATCCGAATCCCTTCTCCGCGCAGGTTGCCATATCATTCAGTCTTGCTTCAGCTGGATTCGCGGAAATATCCGTTTACGACCTCTCCGGAAGACAGATCGAGACTATTGCCGGACAGGAGTTCGCAGCAGGTGAACATGCGGTTATGTGGGAGGGCAGAGACACTTATGGAAATCCCGCAGCTTCTGGAGTCTACTTAGTGCGCATACGGACGGAAGGCGGTTCTGTAAGCAGGCAGGTTGTCCTGATCAGATAGAATATCAGGAGTCAGGGGGGGCACTATTAGCAGTGCCCCTCTGACCCCAGTAGCTCTTTTATCTTATTCAGCTTCGATTCCAGCAGCTCCTCGTCAGCCGCTTCGATAACAAGGCGCAGATACGGCTCGGTATTTGAAGGTCTGATGCTGAACCACCAGTCGGGAAATTCAATCCGGTATCCATCAAAGTCATAAACCGCATCCGGCTTCACTCTTGAAGTAAAATAGTCCTTCAATCTCTCCATTGCCGCCTTTTTATCATCAATCCTGAAGTTGACTTCTCCGGAGTTTGAATAAGTCGAAATTGAATCGATCAGAGAGGAGAATGTTATTCCATTCATTTTCAGCTGCACTGCAATATTCAGAACAAGGAGCGCAGCAAGCATGCCGGAATCGCAGTTGAAGAATTCACTGAAATAGTAGTGTCCTGCCAGTTCTCCTCCATAAAGCGCGTTTAGTTCCTTCATCTTCATCTTGGCATGGGAGTGACCGACTTTCCACATGTACGGTCGACCTCCAAGTTTTTCAATGTATTCCATTACAGCGCGAGAGGTTCTTATGTCACACAGAACATATCCTTTTCTCTCTAGAAGATAATGGAGTCCGAGAACGGCAGTAATAAGATCAGGACGGATGAATCTGCCTCTGTCATCAACAAACATGACCCTATCCGCGTCACCATCAAAAATAACGCCTATATCCAGTTCCTTTTCCAATACGAGGTTTTTCAGATCGCGGGTGTTCTCTTCCTCCAGGGGATTTGGAGGGTGGTTTGGAAAAGTGCCATCCAGAGTGTCGTATATGACCTCCGGAGCGGATCCAAATAGGTCACGCACAAGTATTGAAGCCATTCCATTGGAGCAGTCGATCCCAAATTCCAGATTTGAATAGTCTCCTCTGAATTCTTTCAGAAACGAGAGATATTCATCCTTGATATTCGTCAGTTGTACAACCTTGCCCTTCACCTCAGTCGGTTCAACATTGTTGTTTTCAACCATTATTTCCAGCTCTTTCAAACCTGAATCATATCCGACCGGAAGAGCTCCTTCGCGGGAGATCTTCAAACCATTGTATTCACCGGGATTATGCGAAGCCGTGATCTGAACGGAGGCTTTAAACCCATGCATCGCTGTCGCGAAGTAAACCATCGGAGTTGTTGCGAGCCCTATGTTGAAGACATCTGCCCCGGCATCTGTAATACCTTTGATGAGATTCCGAAGTACCTCAGGGGTCGATTCCCTGCAATCGTAACCGACCAGAACTTTAGCTGCTGAAAGAAGTCCCGGAAGGAATAATCCTATCCTGTAAACTGTAGTTCCATCAAAATCTCTACCGTAGATCCCCCTGATATCGTATGCCTTGAACGCTTTCAATTCAAATTTCTCCTGATTCTTCTGCGCTGTCACCGGGAATGTTTCTTGTTTCCGCACCTTTAAGTGCGCGCAGAACCGTGAATACTCCAAGAATCACGGGGATATAGAGCAGGAAAAATCTTTGCAGAAGCGTAAATACAGGAAGAAGATTTCTTGATATTACAGAACTCATCAGCGCAGCGGTAGTAAGCTCCGCTACTCCACTGGCGCCCGGACTCGGGGCAAAATAGGAGATAAAGAAAATAAGCATATGTATTGCTATCACATCCATATATCCACCGGCTCCGCCTATACCCTTCATAATAAAGTATGCAAGCGTAAACTTGTTCAGGTACAGCACGGCTGTAAGCACGAAACTCTGCGCGACGACCATCAATTCCTTGTTAAAAAAGAACTTACAAGTGTTTCCATAATGCTCTACAAATCGACCGAACCATTCTCGAAGGCTCTCTGTCTTTTTTGTGATCCTTGGAACCCTTGAGAATAACCCTGTCAGAAAATGGAAGAAACGCTCGAAGATCGACGGTTTCAGCAACGCGGTCAGCACAATTATGAACTGCAGGCAGAACACCACAAAACCAGCGATGATCAAGTGGTTTATAATTTTCGATGAAAAACTACCTCCAAGAAAGAGAAGTGCTCCACCTGATGCAATAACAAAGAATACTATCGTCGACAGGAAATTGATAACACCAATCGACATTCCCCTTGCAACGGATATACCTCCCTGGTGGAGAATGAAGAGCTGCGCAGGACCACCGCCTGTCTGTGAAGGAGTAACCGCGCCCATGAAAATGTTGGCAAGGTTTGCCCTGAAGCTAAGCCATGTACTTGCGCCCGGGTTAAGCTTACGGGTGAAAACATGAATCCTCAACCCGCCGAGCCAGAGATCAAGAAAGGACAGAGGAAATATCAAAAGGAGATAAACAGGCTTCAGATTTGAGAGAGCTTCAAGGGAATTCTCTGTATTCGAATAGAGAAAAATACCTGCAAGCGCCGCAATTGAGATAAAAAGAAAGAGAATAACACCCTTTTTAATTGTCTTCCTGTTGAATATCCTGCCTGTATCCTCCAGGTCGAATCCGGGTTTCTGCTTGTTTTCACTTACTGAGGACAGAGTTAATCTCACGTTTCAGTGTTGCTACTTTGAATGGTTTTTTGAGTCTTCCGGAAAAACCATAATTAGAGAAGTTAGATATTACTGGATTGTTTGAATATCCGCTGGATACAATAGCTTTTATTTCAGGATCTATTTCCAGGAGATATTTGATCGCTTCTTCCCCGCCCATTCCTCCGGGTATGGTCAGATCCATAATGACAATGTCAAATGGTTTATCCGAAGACATCTGTTTTTCATAAAAAGATATTGCTTCTGCGCCATTTTCACACTCTTCAATGCTGTGTCCGAGGATCTCAAGCATACCTGTCAGTACTCCTCTTACACCCGGGTCATCGTCCATAATCAGAATATACATCGAATCTTCAACTGGTTCATGATCTTCGACAGCTTCACTAACTGGTTCCTCATGGGAAACAGCAGTTGTAACCGGCAGATATATCACGAATTCAGCTCCTTCTCCCTGTTCGGAAAAGACCCGAATAGTACCCGAATGTCTGGAAACAATGGAATAGCATATAGGAAGACCCAGCCCTGTGCCTCCTGGTTTTGTTGTGAAGTAAGGATTGAAGATCTTTGCCAGATTCTCTGAGGAAATTCCTTCGCCTGAATCCTTTATTGAAAGAAGAGCATAACTTCCATTTCTCATGCCAGTGTCTTCTTCGGATAATTCCACATTTCTGCAGGCAATCTTAATTGTTCCGCCATCCGACATAGCTTGAACTGAATTCAGGACTATGTTCTTGATAACCTGAGACATCTGTTCAACATCAACTTCAACGGAATCAAGGTCGTCAGCAATGTCAAATTCCGCCAATATTCTGGACCCTCTCAATGTGAACTGTACTGCCGTGCGAACTATACTTCCTAAATCAACTTCCTTCTTAACAGGAACTCCGCCTCTTGCGAATGTAAGAAGCTGTTTTGCAAGATCAGCAGCGTTTTCTGTAGCTGCTTCTGCCAGAAGTAACCGATTGCGGTTTTCATTTTCATCAGTTCCGGATAAAGCGAGCGAGATGTTTCCCTGAATGCTCATCAGGAGATTGTTGAAATCGTGTGCTATTCCACCGGCAAGGTTTCCTATTGATTCAAGATTCTCAACTCTCTGCTGATCTTCCTCTATTTTGCGCTGATTTGTTATGTCTCTGATTATGCCTTCAATGTATTCGATCTCTCCGCTGCTTCCTCTAATCCCTTTTGATGAATTGGAAGCAAGAAACGTGGATCCATCAATCCTTTTCAGTTCCGCTTCAAAATTCACGACAATCCCATCACGCTGGATTATTTTAATTAATAGTTGTCTTCTCTTGGTATCAACGTAAAGGTCTTGAACACGGATATTTGCGAGTTCTTCGATATCCGAAATCCCGAACATTTTGTACATCTCAGGATTAGCGGCGACAATTCGCCCTCCAGATTCCGTCGTTGAGCGATATATCGCAACCGGTACATTTCTTGAAAGATCTTTATACTTGTCTTCTGTTACTTCTTGCTCTTCACTGGTTTTGAACGTTTCAGTGAGGTCTACCGTCAGTGTAACGACTTTATCCACTTCTCCATCTTCATCCTTGAGTGCGAAAAAGTGGTGAGAAATCCATTCAGCTCCTTCAGGAAGTGGATTAAGAAGCCTGAGTTGTGGGATGTAGAGCTCTCCGCCCTTTCGATAAACATCCTCAACCGCCCTGATGTAATCCACAAGATATGAATCCTTCTCATCCATTTTGAGTTCAGATCTGGGAATCATTTTTTCCAGCTGGTCTTCCTTAGTCTTATTCCAGATCTTTCTCCAGGATTCATTCGCTAGCAGCAGAGTTCCATTTCTGTCATGAACAGAGATTCCAATCGGTGAATTCTCTATTATTGATTCCAGAAGAGTATACTTCCCCGGCAGTTCCATCTCAATCTCTTTACGCTCCGAAAGGTCTCTTATGGATATGAATGCTGCATAACTGTCACGGTGCTTGATTCCGACCGTGAACAGTTCTCCGGGAAAATATCCATCTATAGTTCGCAACCTGGCTTCAAGGAAGGGAGTTTTTGTTATGCCCTTTCCCTCTTCACTGATTATTTTGAGCAAGGTGCTCCGGTCATCTTTATGAAACAGTGTAATTGGATTGACTGAGTAAATATGCTCGCGAGTCAGGCCGGTCATATTACAGAAGCTTGTATTTGTGAAAAGTATTCTGTCTTTACTGCAGATAAGGATTCCGTCTCTCGTATTCTCAATAGCAGCACGATATCTTTCTTCACTTTCTGCTGCTTTAGTTTGAACTCGAATCACTTCAGAGAGATCTTTCAGCACTGCTACCCTATCAGTAGTTCCCGGAATGAATCCTATATTTGCCTGCATCAATCTGGATTCTTTCTCCGGGAGGGTTACTCGAAGGCTGTAAGTTGCTGGTGGTTCTCCGATTCCCTTTGCTCTATCAAAGAAATACTTTGTAACACGTTCGATATCTTCTTCAGCAACAAATCGGGACCAGTTTACTTTTCCAACCAGGTCCCTTGTTCCGAATCCAATCAGTCTTTCACATTGAGGATTAGTGAATGTAATAGTTCCGTTTTTATCAACAATAACAACGATATCATCGATTAGGTTAAGAATTGTCTCAAAAACTGCTTTTCGTGAATTCAGTTCTTTCTCAAGCGCTGACATTCTTTTTTTTACAGATTCAAGATGTCCCAGTATCTGATCAGTGTCTTCTTTTTTCTTCAATTTCACCAGTTTTCCTTTAACAGCTGCAATTGGTAGCATTATTGCGCTGCATAAGGTTCCAGAACAATAACCCGAGAGCAAATTAATTAAGAGGTTTTAGTTAAATGCTTTATTTGTAAATATTACAATACTCTATTCGATTGAATATATAGGCAATATTTACCCTCGTCACATGGAGCTCTTCCTCTCTCTCGACCTTCCGATACCTGACAGAATAATGGCTGTAAACATTAACAGACAACCGAATATTCCTCGCGGAGTGACCTTTTCTCCGAGCATAAGCCAACCACCAATAAGAGCGAACACCGCTTCAAAACTCATTACTACCGCAGCATGCGAGGGGTTAGTTTTCTTTTGAGCGACAATCTGAAGAGTATAAGCTATCCCAACAGAAATGAATCCACCATACAGAATCGGTACTGCAGCCATTTTTAAGCTTATCAGAGAGATCTTTTCGATAAGTAGAGCTGTGAACAAACTTAGAACAGAGCAAACAATGAATTGCATCGCTGCCAGAAGAAGAGCTTCAATTCGTTTAACAAATCCGGATATCAAATGAATATGAAAAGCCCAGAAGATAGCTCCACCAAAAACAACAATATCTCCTGCTGCCATTCTGGAAGACCCTGAAGTAGAAAGCAGAAACATACCCGTGACAGCGAGTAGAACACTTATCCAGGTTCCTCTCCCGATGCTCCGGTGGGTGAACAATCCAATCAAAGGAACAATCACAATGTACAGGCCGGTAACAAAGCCAGCATTTCCAGCAGATGTATAAACAAGCCCAATCTGCTGAAGGGAAGCTCCAGCGAACAAAATTGATCCGGCAATCAGACCTTTTGATAGCGTGAATTTTCTTTTTCCCACTACATCACAAAGAGTTGTTCTACTTCTACGGAAAGCCAGAGGCAGCACAACTGCTGCTCCAAGCGCAAAGCGAATTCCATTAAAATAAAACGGTCCGATATGTTCCATACCGGCACGCTGTGCTACAAAAGCAAGCCCCCATATTGCAGCTGTCAGCAATAGAAGCAGATCTGCCTTAAGTGATGGACGTTTGATTTTTTTTCATCTCCTCAGCAGCTTTCAGTCCATATTCTCCAGAACCTATGGAGGATCGGGATATTGTTTACGTAAATAATGACAGAATTGCTTTTCTGAATCAATAGCATAACCATCAAGACAAGCTTGACATTCGATTATCTGTTATTATCATCTAGGTGCAATATGCACTTAGATGAAAGGAATGCTATGCCAGGAAGAGGCGGAAGAGGATTCGGAGCGAGGGGTAGATGCAGACGCAGAATAGGAAGGTTTCTTGAGCCATGTCTTCTTCTACTGCTTCATGCAGGAGAATCACACGGGTACGAGCTTCTTGAGAACCTTGACCGCTTCGGTTTCACCGGAAATCCAGCTGATTCCAGTACTATTTATCGAATCCTCAGAAGTCTCGAAGAGAGAGGATTTGTTACATCAATGTGGGCAGAGGGTGACTCTGGCCCTGCAAGAAGAGTCTATACTCTTACAGATGAGGGTAATCTTTACCTTGATACCTGGGTTATGGACCTTGAAGAAACTGATAAAATTCTGCACAGTTTTTTTAATGAGTATCACAGTCACATGAAAATTCATCATGAGGATGAGAATGAAGCGAAAGGAGAAGAATAATGCCGGCAGGAAACGGAACAGGACCGCTTGGTGAAGGTCCTTTGACAGGAAGATCTATGGGAAGGTGTACCGACCTTCAGACAGACGGATATATGTCAGCCCCCGGAAGGAGAGGCGCAGGGGAATACTTCCGCTGTGGTCGCGGCAGCGGAAGAGGCATGAGAAATCGCTTCTATGAGACAGGCCTTCCTTTTTGGCGCAGATACCAGCAGCACAACCCTCTCCAGAATACTGAATTCGCAGAAACTGATTCCCTCAAGAGGCAACTTCAGAATGTAGCCGATACTCTTGAGCACATTGCCAGCCGCGTCAAGCAGCTGATAGAACAAAGAAAAGGATAATTTCTGATGAATGTAATTGTCAGTGCCATGGGGAGAAATCTTGATTCAAAGATCAGCCCAGTTTTTGGAAGAGCTCAATGGTTCATTCTGGTTGACATGGATGACATGTCATACGAGTCCTTTGAAAACCCGGCTCTCAACCAGAGCAGCGGAGCTGGTGTGATGGCGGCTCAGTTCGTTCTGAAGAAGGGATCAGCTTCTGTTCTTAGTTCAAATGTAGGTCCAAAAGCATTTGAAGTTCTTCAGGCCGGATCGGTATCATGCTATATCTCAGAGAGCGGAACGGTGAGGTATGCGGTAGATGCTTTCAAAGGTGATCACCTCAAGAAAATGGAGTCAGCAACGGCCAGTGAACATTCCGGAATGTCTGGAAATTCTGAGGATCTTTCAGGAAAAGTCACCGGAGGCATTGATGAGCTTCTAATGCTTACTGAAAAACTTCGTGATCTCAGAGCACAGGTTGCAGATATTCTTGAACAGCTCGATAGAATCAGTGAGGGATAGCACTATGAGAATAGTAATATCATCCGACAGCGATAAGACGCTTGATTCTTCTGTTAGTCACCACTTTGGAAGATGCCCGTACTTCACGGTCATAAACATTGAAAATAATGAGATCCTTAACGCTGAAGCAGTTGAAAATCCTTACTTCTCCAGTCATTCCCCGGGGCAGGTTCCCGATTTTATAAAAAGCCTTGGTGCAGATACGATGATCGCAGGAGGAATGGGTGGTCGCGCAATCAGTATTTTCAGGAGCAATGGGATTAAATGCTCAACAGGCGTGACAGGTACTGTAAGGAGAGCTGTAACACAGTATCTCTCGGGGAATCTTTCTGCTGCCGCACCATGCAAGGAAAGCGTGGACCACGGTCATGGAACATCTGAATATGAAAAAGATTCTATTGACCGACTAAAAGAGGAAGCCACATATCTACTTAATAAACTTGACGATATCATCGTTGAGATTCCAGAAAAAGACGGTTAGAAAGGAGTATATAGTGAGCCGAGGTACTGGTAGAGGCCAGCAAAGTATTACCGGTGGCGGTCGGGGTCGCGGAGGAGGACCATACGCAGCGGGTCCCGGAGGAAATTGCGTCTGTCCGGGCTGTGGTAAAAAGATTCAACATCAGCAGGGACAGGCATGTAATAAACTGACCTGTCCGGTATGCGGGACGAGAATGACTCGGGAGTAAGTTCGGGAAATGGTCATAGCAGTAGCAAGCGGCAAGGGCGGCACGGGTAAAACCATGGTGGCAGTCAGCCTGGCTCTTACCGCTGCGGGAGAAGAGGCTGAACTCCGCCCTCTTCTTCTCGATTGCGATGTCGAAGAGCCTAATGCAGGTCTCTTTCTTGATACCGAATACAGTTTACAGAGAAAGACCGGTGTACTGGTTCCGGAAGTTGATAACGATAAATGCACATACTGTGGAAGATGTTCGGAAGTCTGTGTCTGGA
>DAOWAG010000307.1 GCA_030634715.1 Candidatus Aegiribacteria sp.
AGTCGCTGCCGAAGAGGGCATTGAATTCACTGTCATTGACGTGCCAGCCGCGCATCCAGGAGTTCCGGGTCCGCCTGTGAAGTGCATTGAACTGAGGACACCGGTCTACCTTAAGATACCTTTTGCCAGGCGTTATCCTATCCGAAATAACTGGGAAGAACGCTCAAGAAG
Source organism: Candidatus Aegiribacteria sp. (assembly GCA_030634715.1). The sequence continues at coordinate 172 of DAOWAG010000307.1, forward strand.
CAGAAGGATTGGGAAAATCTCTGAAAACTGTTCAATATTTCATCACAGCGGTGTTCAGCCCGAGTTTCCGGATAACAGCAGTTCAGTTGTAACGGTGTACGATCTTTCTGCTCTGGAGCATCCGGAATGGCATACAGGAGAAACAGTTGCCTTTGCGGAAAAAGAAGCGGAGATGATTCGAAATGGATCTCGCGTGGTTGCCATTTCTGAATGGACAGCAAAACAGGTCTCCTCGTTCTATGACATTCCTCTTTGCGATATATGTGTCGCTGGTGGAGCCGCTGATGACATCTTTTCGTCTGGAGAACCTTCAGCTGATACTTTAAGGAGACTTGATCTGAAATATGGAGAATACCTTCTTCATATCGGACACCTTGTTCCCAGGAAGAATATACCTTTCCTCGTTGATATTTATCATAGCGCAAGAGAAAGAGGGCTCAGGTATCCCCTGGTTATGGTCGGGTCAAGCGCATGGGGCGGCATAACTATTGAAAATGACAGTAATGTCAGAATAATCGCAAATATCAATGATAGAACTCTGCTTGATCTCTACCGCGGCGCAAGAGCATTGCTTTATCCCAGCATGTATGAAGGACTTGGACTGCCGGCTCTTGAGGCGCTGGCGTGCAATACGCCTGTCATTGCGTCAAATGTGACCGCATTAGCGGAGACGGTTGGTAATCATGGAATGCTTTTAAGCCCGGATGATCCCGAACAATGGATTCAGGCACTGCTCACTCTGAAAGATGACGGGAAGCTGGCTGAACTTCGTTCACTGGCTGTTAATGCGCCAAGAGAAACCTGGAGAGACGTGGCAAAAAGACTGTGCGGATTCTACAGAAAGATAGATGAAGCATGAAATTCCTCCATCTGATTCATCGAACCTGGCCGTATCATGGTGGTGCTGAGCGTTATGTTATCGAGCACGCCCTGGCTGGAAAGAGGTGGGGACATGAATCCGTTATCTGTTCTACAGATGCGTGGGACATGTCATGGATGGTTACCAGATCCGGTCATCATATTCAGAGAAGAATGGATATCTGGAATGATATCGAAATAAGGCGTTTTCCAGTTAAGCATCCTCCATTTCAAAATCTTCTGCGCGCTGTTCTGAGAAGAATTGTACCCTGTGGTCCTGATAGCTATTTCTATCCGAATCCTTTCCTGCCATCATTGCACAGATGGCTGTCGAAGAAGAGGGGGTTTGATTTCATTCATGCAAATGCAATGCCCTTCATGCTTTACGAGGGCTGGTATCATAGCAGAAAAACTGGAGCAGGGCTTGCAGTGGTTCCACATCCAAATCTGGGCGAAAAGTACAGGAGAATCTCCCCGATTAAATATTTTGAAGGCTGTCAGATGGAAATCATCCGAAACAGCAGCCTGGTTGTAGCTCAGAACAGTTTCGAAAAGCAGCTGTATATGGATATGGGTGTACCATCGGAAAGAGTGCTGCTACTCGGCAGTGGTATCAATCCCGTAGAATTCCGAAATGCTGATCCGGAGTCTGCGCTCAATCGTTTCGGTATCAAAGGACCTGTGGTGCTCGTTCTGACAGCTCACTGAAAAGACAGAGGAACAGAACATATTCTTGAAGCCTGCAGGAATCTATGGATTAAAGGACATGAATTCACTCTTCTGCTTGCAGGTCCTGTGTTTCCTGATGTGGAGGAGGATCTTGCTGTCTGGCTGGAATCAACAGGAGAATTCAATGATAATGTTGTGATAACAGGCTACGTCAATAAAAGTGATTGTATAGATCTGCTCGCTGCTGCGGATATACTTCTGCAGCCCTCGCGCCTGGACTGTTTCGGAATTGTAATACTTGAAGCCTGGGCATCTGGAAAACCGGTTATAGGGTGCTGGTCGGGCGGAATGCCGGACATGATTCAGGATGGACAGAATGGCTTTCTTGTATCCTGGGGAGATGCTGCAACACTTGCCAGCCGTATAGATGCGCTTCTGAAGAATCCTGAATTGCGATGTACAATGGGAGAGCGGGGAAGGCAGATGGTCCTCAGGGAAAGGACATGGGAGATAATCACAGACCGATTCTACAGGAGAGTGTCGGAATGCGAATTCAGCAAGGCGGGAAGATGAGCAGGAAGGTTACTGCGATTATTGTCACCTGGAACTCTTCAAGTCTTCTTCCGGAGCTGTTGAAGGTACTCGAAGACCTGAAGCCTATCTGTAATGTGATTGTTTCCGATAATGCTTCGTCAGACGGTACTCCC
>DAOWAG010000116.1 GCA_030634715.1 Candidatus Aegiribacteria sp.
CTGAAGAAGTAGATACAGTTCTTTACTCTCTGTCCCGCATTATTCCTTCCATCCCACAGAACACTGTGCACACCGGAAGTTGAAAACCGATCAGTAAGCGTAAAGACCAACAGGGAACTTGATTATCAACAATCGCGGGATCGGCTCACGGAATAGTTCATCTATTCCTTTTAACCTTAATCTCTTCCACTGTAGTTAATAATAGTGAATGAAATTCTGCAGGGTCAACGTCATTAATCAGATGTGGATGGTAAGGCTGGATTGAGCCCGTCTATTGAAGACGGGCTCGCGGGACAGCAATCACCATGCAGCTGCGAAGTGTTCGGTAACCGGTTCCATCTTATCGAAGGGTGTTCCGGCTTTGTCGAAGAGTTCCTTCAGACTATCGAGGGAGGGAGCGTTCCAGCAGCAGCAGACAAATCCTTCATCCCGGTTCGTGTATGCACGATCCATGTTCATTTCGCTTCCACCGGAAGCTTCAATGACTCTGGCTCAGGATCTGTCTATTTCCTCAGGTGAGAGCTTCGGCATTGTTACCAGGTATTTCATAGAGATACCTCCATTTCAGCTGCAGCAGAAGTGATGCTGATTGCTGCTTAACAAGTACCTAGCAATATTTAACAACAATCAGTCGTGAATGTCAAGTTACAAAATTGAACTGTGAAGGATGATGCGGCTGGAATCCTGTCGAACATGGATTCTCTATTGAGATGAGGAAAAGTTGACAGGTTTCTGGTTCAGAATTATTAATTAGTCAGTTAGCTAACTATATAATGGGAGAAGATCAGATGAACAGAATGGTGTCACTATTCAAGGCTCTGTCAGACTGGAACCGTCAGAGAATTCTCGCAGCTCTTACCCTGCAAGATGAACTGTGTGCCTGCCAGATTACTGAACTGCTTCAGGTGTCCGGCGCTACAACATCAAGACACCTGGCAATCCTCAACGCCGCCGGTCTGATACACAACAGGAAAGAAGGGCGCTGGGTTTACTACAAACTTGCAGAGCCACAGGAATTGAAAGTTCTGATGGACTGGATGAAAGATGAGTTCGCAAGGTCCGAGGATCTGGCTGATGATCGGATCTCTCTGAAAAAAATCACAACATTCGCACCGGAAGACATCTGCAGGAAACAGCGGGGAGAGCAGTGCTGCCCGAAGCAGAAAGATGAGGATAGATGATGAGTACTGTTCCTGTTAGAAGAATGACTAACGTATTTGAACGCTTCCTGACTCTTTGGGTAGGTCTTTGCATTATAGGAGGGATACTGCTCGGAAAGATTGCCCCTGATCTTGCAAAAGCTCTGGATGGAATGGCAGTAAGAGTAAACGGGGCGCCTGTAGTCTCCATTCCTATCGCTATTTGTCTTTTCTTCATGATGTATCCCATAATGGTGAAAATCGATTTTGCCAGCATTATCAAGGCCGGGAAGAGCGGGAAACCCGTTTTTCTGACACTGTTCATAAACTGGTGTATTAAACCATTTACTATGTACGCCATTTCAATGCTTTTTCTGGGTATACTTCTAAAATCCTTCATCGGTGTTGACGCAATTGACTTCATCAAAATGCCCTTCGGTCTTGATCTTCCTGTCGGAGCACTTCACGGAGCCGGTACAGTGGTTATTCATGAAGGCGTAAAAATGCTGCAGGTTCCACTCTGGCGAAGCTATTTTGCGGGATGCATTCTGCTGGGGATAGCGCCATGTACTGCAATGGTGCTTGTCTGGGGTTATCTTGCCAGGGGCAACAGCGCGTTGACCCTGGTCATGGTGGCGATCAACTCTCTGACAATGCTTGTTCTTTATGGTGTACTCGGCGGATTCCTTCTTGGAGTAGGCAAGCTCCCGGTGCCCTGGCAGGCTCTGCTCCTGTCAGTTGGAGTCTATGTTGCGCTGCCGCTTATCGCAGGTTTTTTCTCCAGAAAATGGATCATCGCGGCAAAGGGTGAAACATGGTTCAAGAAGAAATTCCTTCATGTGCTTACACCAATCACTATCTCTGCTCTGCTTCTTACTCTGATTCTGCTTTTCAGTTTCAAGGGAGAAGTGATCCTCGCCAATCCTCTGACCATCCTCTGGATATCTATTCCGCTGTTCCTCCAGACAGTGCTAATTTTTACTCTGGGTTATGCAGCAGCAAAATTGTTAAAACTCAGTTATGAGAATGCTGCTCCCGCAGCCCTGATAGGAGCTTCAAACCACTTTGAGGTGGCTATAGCCACAGCAGTTATGCTGTTCGGGCTTTCTTCAGGAGCTGCCCTGGCAACTGTAGTGGGAGTGCTGATCGAAGTACCGGTGATGCTCATGCTGGTCGGGGTGTGCAAACGGACTACAGGGTGGTTCAAAACAGCAGAGATACAGGAAGCTGTGTCATGAGAAGGTGACCGGATTGAAGAGAAAGGGGAGCTTCTCCTATGAATGTCCCCGGCAAAAGAGAGATACGCAGGTGGTGCGATGTCATCTTACCCGGATTTCTTTTCATGAGCTGTTGCAGTATAGTACAATTTGATTTTTCTGAAGGAAGTATCGAGACTATGTTAAATGCAAAGGGGTTTATAGAATGAAATACTTGTTCGTTCTTCTTATTCTGTCCGCCGGAGTGTTCGCACAGGACGAGGATGCAGCACCAGTCGAGGAAGTTGTAATAGTCGAAGAAGCTGTAACAGAGGAAAGTGCTTCTGAGGCGCAGGTGTTTGGCGAGGGTCAGGTCTCCTCGGCCAATATCTCTCCGTTCTTTCGTGTAGGAGCTGGTCTAGGTATGCAGATACATCAAGGCGGAGTGTGGTATCGCGATGAATCTCAAACCCAGTGGCATGGTGGCGAGTGGGAGGGCTTCAACGCTGGTGTGACGAACATATCCATGGGAGTTCTGGTACGTTCAGTAGAATGCACATTTACACTTGACAATACAACTGCGTGGTTTAACACACAGGGTCACTGGGGCGATGATCCTCTTGCAGCCAGTTCGGTGACAGCTCTCATGGCGACATGGTACCCGTCCACCGACTGGTCTGTGGGTGGAGGATTCGGTGTTTTCATGCTTGGAACACCCTTTAACGCGTATGGGACTCTTACAGGTCCAGCGGGTATGGCAAGTTTCGGCAGAAGAATCGCAGAAGATGTTTTTGTTGAGGCCAGGCTGTTCATGGGAACGATCGCTCAGGATCAAAGTCTGATCTCCGATGCCAGCTTTGTTATTGGAGCCAATGTAGTCGTAAATGCCGATCTGATTTTCTGACAGCTCCCTTTTGATCAGGAGCGAGACCTGCGTTCTGTGACACTTACGCCAGGTATCGTCATAACAGTGTAGAATCCTGGTTGTATTTCGCGCAGATTGTGAATACTGTGCATTCGAGCGCAGAAGAGGTGATATGAAAAATATTTCAGTATTGTTCATTGCATTATTGATATCAATTCTTGCATTGTTTTCGCTGGCATGCGAGTTTCCAGCACAATCGAATGGTGAAGGAGGCGGTTGAGGTTTTACACAAACACTTCAGGATGAAGATATGATTGCCTGTAAAAGCTCGCCAGCTTTCTGTGAATTACCTGCTGATAACCAGCTTCCCGGCAGCTGAACCTCCTTCTGTCGATAACCTGTAGAAGTACACACCGTTCCCAAGATTAATATCCCCTGCGATATTCTGCTCTCCTGAACTCAGAACCCCCTCGTATAGATTCATGACCCTGTGTCCGCTGATGTCGAAGATATCGAGGGATACAAGCCCCTGATCTGGCAGAACAAAACTGAAGACAACAGATCCTGCGGCAGGATTCGGATAAACCCGGTCGATAGCGAGGTCTGAATAGGCTTGAGGTGATCCCCCTTCAAGACCGGTAAAATCGATCTCGGCGAAGTAGACATCAGTACCTGAACCGAAATAATTTGCGTGTACATGCTTGCCGGATGCGGATATGTAGTTACCATCCGGTGTGATATCAACATGGAAGATTGATCCGGGCGTGTCTATTGTGAAGGCAGGTATTGAAGGGTAATTATCATCCATCACGCAGACTTCCGGACCTCCACCATACTGGCATCCCCATGAGCCTATCACCAGCCATCTTCCATCCTCGGAGCAATCCATCCACTCCACCAAATCCTGGTAGCCTCCGCTGCCTGTTGGGTAGTCATAGGTCCAGATCGGGTCTGAGCTGGAGATATCGTGACGGGTAATTCGATTTGTCAGATAACTGCTCTTGTAGCACCCGAAATATATTGTGGCGTTGTCATCCGCAACTGCGGCTCCACCGGCATAATAACCGCTCACCGACCTGGACCATTCGAGATTGTAAGATGATCCGTCCCAAACGGCGACACGAATGGAAGTGAATCCATAGGCTACAACAGAACCGTCTGCGGAAACCCCGAAGCAGTCGGTGGAAGCAGCCAAATAGTAAGAATCCTCCAGGACACCGGTGGCTGTATCCACTCTGTACAGCGTTGCGGTACGGAAGATGCACTTTGAACCATCTTCCGTCAGCCTGACCTGTCTGGGAAGAGATGTAACCGATGGATCTTCATATATCGCAATCGGTACGTTGCTGCTTTCGCTGAAAAACAGCAATGCCAGATGACTGTCGATAAGGCAGCCGACTGCCAGTATCGTTCCATCATCGGAACATGTGAACCTGCCAGGATTATCCACCGAACCGGGATCAATGATACCCGTACCGATGTAGGTCCATATTGGAGTTGCCGATGAATGGTCATACTTACTTATTTCACAGTTGTTCTCCGAGACCAGCCAGTCATCGTCAGGATAGCCAGGAGTTCCGTTGTCGTTGTAGATGGAATACTTGAAAATTGAATAGAAGATATCATTGCTCTCAGACGCAGCTGTACCTGTTCCGAGGAATAACACGTATTCGTCAGGTCCTACGGCAGGATCCGCAGTCTCCCAGATTGGAACCCCGTTTCCCGTAATACCTTCGAACATCTTCCCCCCTCCGAACCAGCCTCCGCTGAACACGTAACCTGCATTGTAACCGATGGGGGC
>DAOWAG010000411.1 GCA_030634715.1 Candidatus Aegiribacteria sp.
AGAACGCTTCATATGGCATTGTCCGGCTTTCGGCAGATATCCATTATTACCACACCTCCAAGAGATAGATATCCGATTCACACTGAGCTTGTGGGATTCAACGCAAGGATAATCGCAAAAGCTGTTCTTCGCGAACTTGAGAGAGATGGTCAGGTGTTCTTTGTCCATAACAGGATTCAGACGATTGAGAGAATCAGAGAAAAACTGGAATCCATTCTTCCTGAAGTGAGGATTATTGTCGGACATGGACAGATGAATCCTCGGGAACTTGAGGATGTTATGCATTCTTTCATGGAAGGCAGATACGATATTCTGCTCTGCACATCGATTATCGAATCAGGACTTGATCTTCCGCGGGTGAATACGATTTTCATCGACAACGCACAGATGTTCGGTCTGGCTGAGCTATATCAACTTCGCGGAAGAGTTGGAAGGAGCCATCACCAGGCATACTGCTATCTCATTGTGCCTGAGAATCAAAGACTGAACCCCGAGGCCAGGAACCGTCTTGATGCTATTCGGCGTTATACGGAACTTGGATCGGGATGGAATATCGCTCTGCGGGATCTTGACATACGCGGAGCCGGAGAACTTCTTGGAGCAGCTCAGCATGGTCAGATGATTTCGATTGGATACGCAATGTTCGAGAGCCTCATAAAACAGGAGGTAGAACGACTGAAAGGTCTTGATCTCGATTCGGATATTACGGTAAGAGTAGAAATACCTGATGATTCGTTTATTCCCTCCGAATACATACCCAGCGTATCAGAGAGGGTGAAAATTTATCGAAGCGTCTGGAGAGTGGAATCTGAAAATAAGATAGATGAGTGGATCGAGTATCTCACAGACAGATTTGGAAAACCGGAACAGCCAGTCCTTAATTGCGCTGAAAGGGCACGCCTGCATTACCTTGCCGAAGGAGCTGGAGTGGAAGAAGTTGTTATCAGCGGTTCAAAGGCTCGCCTTGTTTTCCTGCCCGGAACAGAGGTCTCAAGGTCAGCTCCTGAAGGTTTTCGATTATCAACGAAAGTGGAGAAGACAGGACGAATCAATGTATCCATTGATTTAAAGGGATTTTCCAGCAAGGAACAAGTAAATAGAACCGCTCACTTCCTGCGAATGTCTCAGAAAGAGAAGATTCCAGTCAGTGTTGAATAATGAATCATATCACTTATATTCGCTTGTTCATCACGACTTGAGGTTCGATAAGTGAATCCGGAATTGAACAGCCTGTTGAACTGATGCTTATGGAACTGATGTACTGTTGAAGAATAGAGAATGGCGGTACAGCAATGAGAACATATTGTCAGATTTGTATTATACGGCAACGGATGTATTTCTGAACAACGTTGTTGATCTTTACGGAAAAGAATGGAGTGGAATATGCGTTATATCCTTATCATCACGATACTTCTGTTGCTTCCAGCGGCATCACTCGCTGAAGTACTTGCAACAGTAAATGGTACATCTCTTACATGGGATGAAATCGTGCAGATGATCGGCGGCGAGCAGAATGCGCAGTTCCTGGGAATCACATCTTTTATTTGCACTGATGAAGTTCGGCGTGCATGGGTAATTGAAGAAATAATGTTACTGAAAGCTGAA
>DAOWAG010000094.1 GCA_030634715.1 Candidatus Aegiribacteria sp.
CATCTCCAGAATACCTCCGGATCGTCCATCTCTTCGCCCCTCCCGATAACAGCGAAACAGATGTCACTGTGCTCGAAGAATTCCCCGAAATCTCCTATCTGACAAAATTCTTGCCTGAAATGACAATACTGCCGATAATCCAACCTCGTCAATATAGAAATTTCAATCCTTTAGGTCAGGTTTATTCTTCTCTGAAGAGTGAGAGTCTGCGCTCGCGAAATAAGTCCAGGCATGACCTGACATGGTCCGTGTAAACATAGATTTCACTTAGTTCCTCATCCGAAATCGTAATGCCTGTCTTCAGCTTCTGCTGCACAGGATGGAGCGTTTGGTGATATGTTCTTAATACTGAGTGCGACTACTATCCAGACACGTTGACTGGAATCCCATTTCTTAAATCCAGACTTAATCATAATAGACTGTGTCCGGGCCTTTGTACTCTTCATCTCTGCTGCTGCTCCAGCAGATAGCGACCGCGGTTGAATCCTTCTCGTTCGAGAAGATATGGTGAACTCCAGGATCAATTATTAGGATATCCGCTTCGGATAGATTATACGCCTCATCCTTATCGGGCATTCTTATGACAAGTTGCCCCGAAAGGACGATAACTTCCTCGTTTCTGCCGTGGTGTGTATGATTTCCTCGAACATGTCCTGGTTCAATTGAAAAGATATGGCAGTTTGTAATTAAGCATGTCGATTGAAGATGTTCAAATGGGTTGATTACATAGCCTCGCAGGTCAGCGTGATCGTCCAGTCTGGTTGTTTCATTCATCTGTATTACGCTTCTTTCTGTCGAGGTAACTTCTTATCTGCACAGCTCTGCTTTTGCCGACACCGGGGACTTCCATGATCTCTTCGATGGTTGCCGTATCGATCCTTGCGGCACTGCCGAAGTGATTAAGAAGACGAAGCCTTGTTGCCGAACCGATGCCGGGGATATCATCAATTACTGAATGCAGGCTCCCTGAAGAACGTTTCTGCTGGTGGTAGTGAAGGACGAATCTGTGAGCTTCATTTCTTACGCTCCTGAGAAGAGATAAGGGAGTTGAATCCAGAGGAAGCCTGATTACTCTTTCTGAGATACCTTCAAGCAGTACCTCCTCCCTCTTAGCGATAGAGACAAAACAGATTTTCTCTACCCACTCCTCTGCAGCGCGCACAGCTGCTCTGAGCTGAGTTATTCCCCCATCAATAAGGAAGATATCCGGATGTTCATCCTCTAATGATGACAGGTACCGATCAACAGCGGAGGCTATCATGGCTGGATCGTCCCTGCTTATCTCAGAAGGCATTGAGAAGCGCCTGTATCCGGATTTGTCAGGATAACCATTTCTGAAGCTGACAATTGCCGCGACAGGCCAGGAGCCCTGTATTGTGGAGGCGTCAAGACATACAATCCAGTTCGGTGGCGTGGACAAGTTGAATATGTCGGCAAGAGCCTCCAGAGCCGCTTCAGTGTTCTTTCTGCTTTCACCAGGGTGTTTCCAGGATAGACGTACAAGGAAATGCTCGAGGTTTCTCTGTGTCAACTGAAGAACTTCTCTCTTACCACCACGTTCGGGAACGAATATTTTAACGGAACCCTCCCGCTTTTTAGAGAGCCATTCAGCCAGTGCAGCTTTTCCGTCGGGGATCTCAGGAACCAGAATTTCCCTCGGTATATCCTGTGTCTGCGAGTAATATGTCCCCAGAAGTATTGAAATTCGCTCAGGAACAGGAGCAAGTTTCCATCTGCTGTCGAAAGGCATCCTTACCACTCCTGTAAAACGTCCTCCACGCATCCTCATGATAATTCCCCAGTTGTCCTGAACCGCAATAGAGTCTCTGCTTATTGTGTCCTGAATGGAATCGGGCGCGGGCCAGCCAAAGCTGTCCAGACGGGAAAGAAGATCTCGCAGTCTTCCAGCCTCTTCATAATCCGTTTCCTCTGACGCCATGTTCATATAAATCTCAATACGGTCTCGAGCCCATTCCCAGTCACCCCGAAGCACTTTAAGCATTTCATTAACTGTCCTGCTGTATTGTTCAGATGTGATATTACCAGTACATGGCGCGGGGCAGCGGCCAATCTGCCCCATGAGACATGGTCTGTCATTATCGGGAGGAGTTTTCCCGCTACACCTTCTGAGAGGAAATGTATCAAGCAGGAATTCTTCAAGTTTTCTTAGATTTCTCGCATCCGGATAAGGACCGAATCGGGGTCTTCCTGAAGTACTTTTCCGATCTCTTGTAATCTGCAATCGAGGATATTTCTCATCTGTCGTAATTTCAAGATAAGGATACCTTCCGGAATCCCTGAGGCGCACATTGAGAGGGGGCTTCCGGATACGAATCAGCTCCGCTTCAAGAATGAGCGCGTCCACTTCCGATCCGGTTACAGTCCATTCCACCGATACTGCTTTTTCTAGAAGGAGCGTGTGGCGGGAATCACCAGGATTTGAGAGATGCCCCTGAAGTCTGTTTCTGAGGCTTTTCGCCTTCCCTATGTAGAGCACTCTTCCTTCCCCGTCCAGGAAGCTGTAGACACCTGGAAGGCGAGGTGCTCCGGCTACCGATTCTTTAAGACTTTTTGATCCGGCCACGTCTCATCGCCAGTGAAAAAACTGATCTGGCATCTTTTCCGCCAAAAATGACGAAAACTGCCAGAAAGATTGCCACTGCTCCAAGACAAGTTCCTGAAATGGATAATATCCCTTTCAATGTGGAAGTAGCTGATATGGAAATCACTGAAGGGGATAAGAGCCAGAGAAAGAGCAGCGTAAGAATACCGGCGGGTATCATAGAGAGCCAGGCGAGTTTAGAGGATTGCACAACAGGACCGAGTTTCCTTCTTAGCGCTATTCGGAGAATCATAAAGTTGAGCATTGATGAGATACTTGTTGCGAGAGCAAGACCGGCTAGAGGGCGTGCTATACCGGTTCTGATGAATGCCTGAGTCAGCACTATATTGAGTATGATGTTCAGACCCATACAGCTCATCGCGATCTTAACCGGTGTTTTGGTGTCCTTCATAGCGTAGAAGACCGGAGCAGTGATTTTCACGGCTCCATAGAACAGGAGTCCAAGTGAATAGAAGACAAGGGCGGCACTGGTCAATGCTGTGGATTCAGCTGTAAATGCTCCCCTGGCAAGAATGACATTTACTACAGGTTCGGCCAGGAATAGAAGGCAGAATGTAGCTGGAATCATCAAAGCCGCCAGTGCAAGTGTTGCTCTGCCAAGTGTTTTACCTGCATCCTGAAGTTTACCGCTTGCGGTCTGTCTGCTTAGAGTTGGTAGAAGAGCAGTGGCAAGAGAAATCGCGAATACTCCCTGGGGAAACTGCATTATCCTGTTCCCATAAGAAAGAGCAGCTACACTTCCGGGTTCAAGCATAGAGGCAATCATCTTGTCCACAATGATATTTACCTCTGCGGCAAGCAGCCCGACAAGCGCTGGAAATGCAAGCATTCCGACTTTTCTGACTTTTGGGTCTTTCCAGTTGAAGTCCGGTTTAAACCTGAATCCTCTTCTTCTGAGAGCCGGGAGCTGAATCAGAAGCTGGAAGACTCCTCCGGCCATTACTCCGATTGAATATCCCCACACAGGCTGGTCGGGGAAAAACCAGCGTGACAGAAGAAGAATTCCTGCAAGAGCAGAGAGGTTGAAAAGAATTGGAGCACTGGCAGGAGCCAGGAAATGTCTGTGCGCGTTGAGAATACCCATGACAACTGAAGCGCAGCCGACCATAAGGATATACGGAAATAGCAGACGCAGAAGTCCTGTGGCAAGTTCGGATTTACCCGGAATATCGGAGAAACCAGGAGCGAATATTCTTATAATGAGTGGCGAGGCGACAATTCCCAGAACAACGATTATCAGAAGAGCAGCGGCAACGAGTGAGAGTATTCTGCTGCCCAGTCTGAAAGCATCCCGTTTACTGTCCTTCATCAGAATCTCGGTGTATGTAGGAACAAACGCAGCGCTTGCGGTTGCTTCCCCGAACAGTCTTCTTAGAGTATTCGGAATTATGAAAGCAAGTGTGAAAGCATCAGCAGCCATGCCTGTACCAAGTATCGCGGCCTGTGCTATATCGCGAAATAGCCCCAGTATTCGACTTGTTACCGTCAACCCGCCGAGAAGACCGGTTGCTCGCGCAATCCTGGAGGCTTCCTGCTGTGGTGTGCCAAGATCCTGAAGGTTCTCATCGAGCTGTCGTGTTTCTCCAGAATTCATTCAGAAGTCGATCCTTTCATACTTAATCATATGTTTTCCGCATGCACAAGTAGTGGTTCAAGCTGGTCTCTGAGCAACGGGTTCAGATTTACCGCTCTTCTTGCTGCCCGAACTGATTCATTGAAATTTCCATTTGCCCAAAGTGAAACCGCATAATTCTTCCACAATGTCGGGGATTGAGGCGCAATAACAATTGCCATTTCGAATTGCTTCAATCCCTCTGCGGAATAACCGAGGAGTGAATAGGAAATCCCCTTTAGATTGTGAAAATCCGCTCCGAAGTATCCCCTGTTCTCAGCGTAATCCAATTCATCCATAGCTCCGGCTGGATTCCCTGATTCTATCATATATTCCGCCGCAAGCGCTGAAGTAAGTCCCGGTCGAACCGTACCAGGGTAAGTTACAAATAACGATATAAGGATGATTGCCAGGGCTGCAAAAGAAGCAGAACGGATGTATTTCCGGTCAGGAAAAGCAGATGCCGAAAGGAACCAGAACGCCGGGATCACGGTTAATCTGAATCTTGCTGACGGAAAGAACACAAAGGCTGATATCACTCCCGCAAAGATGATGGAAACGGTAAGATCATGCCAGAAGATTCTATTCTTATCGAAGCATCGCACCGATCCGATGGACATTGCCATTAGTGAAAGCGGCAGCATGAGAATCAGGAAGGTCTTCTTCAGCAGCCAGCCCGTTTCAAGATTTCGGCCAGGCCCAGGAAGAGTAAAGAATGCAAGTATTTTCTGAGCTCCCATTCCAAACCAGGCTGTTGGCGTGGATTGAATTGAGCTGAAAGCTCTCTGAAGAAATTCCGTTTCTCCTCCGCTCCCTCTCTCACCAAGCGCAACCAGCTCCTCAAATTCAGTTCCCGGAGGTGTTGAGAGAAGTTCCCAGTCAGTCCCCAGCCAGAGGTTTTCAGCTCCGTTAACGGCAATTACAGGTCCTGCGCCTACTGAAATGTTTATTATGACTATCGGTAGAACAGCAAGCACTGTCCCGGTGGCAAAAATACCCCATTCCCGTAGTCTGTATCGAAAAGAGAAGAAAAACAGCACTAGTGGAATTAAAAGGAGTTCCGCTCTGAAGAGCGCGGCTATCCCCGCGAGAAATCCGGCCAGCAGAAATTTCCTCTGCTTCGCGAATAACATTGAAAAAGATAGAAAAACCGCGGCTGGTACAGCTGGAAGGAACTGTATACCTGAAAGAATGAAGAACGGGGACAAAGCAAGCCCTGTGCAGCAGATATAAACCCACGAACCTCTCTGCTTCCAGAACGCGATGAAAAGCGCGATTGCCGGAAGAAAGGAAAGAAGTGAAACTAGAATTCGCGAATGTAAGGGATGATCGGCTGCGTTCGTTACCATAGCCATTACGAACATTGCCGGCGGTCTTGAGAAACCGCCGCTTCCCTGGATAACAGGGGTCATTGCGTAGGTTTTTTCATCGACATACAAGCCATTAAGCGGCAGAACGCTGTTAACGGATGTGAAAGTCCATACACGAAGACCTATAGCTGTCACCATCAGAATTAGAAGGAATAGGATCAGCGAATTCTTCATTATTCAATCTCGAGGAGTAAAGGCAACCGGCGTACAGTTCC
>DAOWAG010000400.1 GCA_030634715.1 Candidatus Aegiribacteria sp.
CAGATGTTCCCTGGAGAAGCGCCGGATGCTCTTGTAACGGTAACCAGAATTATCATGTTTATTTTTCCTGCTGACAGGGGTTACAGAGGCGTCATATACGGACTGATTCCAGGGGATGCTGTTATCACTGAGAATCTTGCGTTTTTTGGAGTAACTGCGAATGTCCCCCCTGTTCATCTCATTTATGCTGCATGCTGGAGTCTTGTATTTCTGGGATTAGGTTACTGGAAGTTCAGGAGTATGGATTTCTGAAACTTTCTCTCAGAAAATAATTATCACCTATTCAATTAGCTTGACTCGAATAATGATCCATAGTTATTCTACTTATGAATGAAAAGCATGTATTCAGCGCTGTTGTATGCTGAACGGAAGGATTGTGGAAGAAATGAATAGAATTATCCATGTAAAGATCACATCCGATGAGCCTGAAGTAATTGCGAAATTCTATGGGGAGGCGTTCAACTGGGGAATTGAGAAGTTTCCGGATCCGCCGGATTGCTGGAGAATGGATTCAGGTAAGGGATTCGGAGTGAATTGCACAGTTTACAGAAGCGAAGACTCGCCCCTTGATAAACATCTTTCGATAGCAATTGCAGTTTCATCCATTACTGAAACGGCAGATCGAATTCTCGAAGCTGGCGGAAGAATAATGTACGATAAAATACATGCTTTCGGGAACAAGTACCTTTACTGCCAGGATCCTGATGGGAACACTATCTGCCTTGTTGAGTTCGGCAATTAGTCAGAGATACTGACCGTACCCTTCAAATGTTCAACAAGCACCTTGATCATGTCCTCGTGATCGGATGTACCTCCCATTTCCCGGACAGAATGCATCGAAAGAAATGCGTTACCAACATCTACGCTTTTGATACCTGTTCTGGCAGATGTTATTGGTCCGATAGTTGACCCGCAGGGCATATCATTCCTGCTCACAAAGTATTGAACATTTACGCCCATAGCATCCGCGCAGAGGGAGAAGTAAGCTTTCGATATATCAGAAGATGAGTACTTGTTATTTGCATTCATCTTGATAACCGGACCGCCGTTCAGCACCGGACGGCATCCGGAATCATGCTTGCTGGAATAATTAGGATGAACTCCATGAGCTCCATCTGCCGATACCTGCAAGCTGTTTGAAAGACATCTGAAGTACTCTTCCCTGCTGCCCGATAATCTCTCAATTACTGAATCGAGGAAAGACGAACCGGCTCCATTGAGAGTATTCGATCCTACTTCTTCACTGTTAAAGAGACTTATCAACTTCGTATGGGGAGTTGCCTCTGTTCTCAGGATGGCTTTAAGCGCGGCATGACACATGGTCAGATTATCCAGCCGACCTGAGAAGAGGAAGTCATCATCGATCCCCCCTGTTACTGCTGGCTGAGGATCCCAGACCTCCATCGACCATCCGGTGACATTCTCCTCTCTGAGACCAGCTGATTCACAGGCAAGCGCAAGCAGCTCCTGAAAACCGGATCCGGAAGTGGAGAGAAGGAGTGAAGTATTCTCCTCTGGATTGACCTTGAAACCTTCTTTATTCATCTGACGCTCAATATGAATTGCTGGAGAAGCGATCCTGCAGACAGGTTTTCTCAACATGAATAATTCGCGTTTGAGAATGTTCTCTTCATGGACAACAAGGGTGCCGGCGATGGAGAGGTCACGATCAAACCATGTTGCCAGTATTGGGCTTCCATATACTTCCACGCCCAAAGC
>DAOWAG010000083.1 GCA_030634715.1 Candidatus Aegiribacteria sp.
AGAAGGGTATGTATCCGTGGAAGACCGATGTTCTTTATGCTTACGGTATTATATTCCGCTTCACCAATAGTCATGAGACCGGCATTAGGCAGCAATTCCTTCTTGCCGTCAGGTCCTTCAACGATAATCTTCAATACTCTGTTGTCAGGTTTTTCTTCCGCTTTCTCTTTCTTCTTTTCCTTCTTCTCCTTCTTCTCCTTTTTCTCAGAAGGAGGAGCAGTCTGTTCTGGAGGATCAATAAAACCAAAATGAATTACGAAAGATCCAGCGTTTATATGCCCCTTATCAAGATATTTGATATTCAGCAGGTGATATCCGTCAGAATCAACCGGAAATATCCCCAGATCCCTCAGATCCTCGAACTTCAGAGTGGCACCATCAGAGGATTCTATCGTAGAATCCATTTGATCTGACAGTCTTAAGACCAATGTATCCGCGTCATCACCTGGTGTGATCAGTACCATGCTGTCCGGCAGGCTTTCGCCTTCGACTACAATATGGTTATTGTATCCGGTTCCAAGCCTGACTGGCTCCGATCCGGGCATCAGTCTACCAACAACCGTGTCATCCCGCATTATTGCGATTGCGAGGATCTTTCTTTCTTCATCCTTCCGGGGTGTCATTCTTCGTCACCTTCCACCTTGATAACGGTCAGATTCTGGGTGCCGTAACCAGCCACAGCACAGCTGCTCATGACCCTTTGGAGAAGAATAGCCTGCACAGCAACGTCACCCTGTATGTTGACCTTCAATTCCTTCTCATCTGTTATACCGCGCACAAGCCTTGTGTATTCCAAATGATCGGAAAGCCTTTCTACAAGGACAGGAATCGGGTTACCCTCGGAAAGTAACGACTCATCAACATATACGATAGGGTCGCCATCAACCACTATCGCACCACTAGTAATAACAACCTCCAGACAGAGTTCCACAGCCTGATGGGCTCTCGACTCAGGAAGAGTAAGTACATCACTGAGTGTTACCAACTGTCCTTCAGCGCTATAACTCTTTAGAAGGAAGACAACAAGAATAGTGAACATGTCAATCAATGCGGTAAGATTCAGTTGTACTTTCTTGTCCTTTCCCCTGAGTAATGCTTTACTTTTCTTATACCCTAGCAACAGGGGAAGGTGTCGTTTGGTTGGCGGGCTACTCATAATCACTCACCTCCAGCAGCTCCAGCCGAAATCTGTCTCTGGAGAACACCATATGCCGCAACTTGCAGCCCCGGCTGGTTGAACTCGTGGTCGACACAAATGTCTATTGTATTGATTATGTTGTCATAGCGAATATCATCAACCGTGAGGATGATTATTTTGTTAACCGGAATTGTGGGGAACGCTGCATCAAGTTCATCTCTGAGGTCTCCAAGGGCTTCAGAAAGAGCATCGAAATCATATGAGGGTATAATTTCACCATCATGGTCTTCCAGAAGGACATAACTCACATGTCGGGTTCCAAAGACAGTACCCAGAAACATCTCATCATTGGTAATTATCACTTTTGGCTGAAGAAGCTGCTCTTCAGATTGAGCCAGGCTGGTTGTGCCGGCCCCCGCGCTGATACCCTCGGTGGGACTCATCTCAATAACGGTTATTTCAAGGAATGATGCACTAAGAAGCAGGAATGGTATTATCACACAGAACAGGTTCATCACCGGGAGGAGATCAAGCTCCGATACGTGCCTGACTCTGTGACTTCTACCAGTTGCTGCCTGTGCCATCAGCCTTCCTTTCTGGCCTGTGCAAGCATGTTGATGACCATGACAGAGTATCTGTCAATGTCATCAATAAGGCTGTCTGTCTTTGCGGTGAGGAATGAATGTGCAATCAGAAGCGGAATCGCGGAAATAAGTCCGAATGCGGTCGTGCTCATTGCCATGGAAATACCGTTTGCGAGCATTATGCTCTTCTCTGCCGGATCTGCAGCCGCAACCGACTCGAACGCTGCAATCAATCCGAAAATGGTTCCAAGAAGACCAACCATTGTTGAAACATTGGCAAGCATGGCAAGATATCCTGTTCGAGCATTCAATCTTGGTAATTCCGCAAGAGCCATTTCATCAACAGCGTTCTGAATATCCCTCTCTGTGTTTCGGTAATTTCGGAGCGCGGCTTCAATTATTCGAGCCAATGGAGCGCTCTTGTCAGCACAGGATGCGATTGCGCCTTCTATACTCCCTTTTCTTATGAAGTCCGCGATCCTACCCATGAATTTCTCGGGTTTCATGTCCGCTACACTGTAAAGGAATATTACTCTCTCGACAATGATCGCGATACCAAAGGCAAGAAATATGAGAATAATCCACATTGCTGGACCGCCGGAGCGGAAGAACTCAGCCATTTCAGAAAAGATACCTGCTTTCTCGATTTCCTCAGCTTCTTCTTCAGCTTCCACTACAGCAGCCGGGATAGTATCAGGCACCGGATCGGGTTCCGGCTCAACCTCCTCAACAGCTGTAGAGTCAGAAACCGTACTGTCTGCAGCTGTGTCTGTTTCTACTGAGGTGTCTTCGGGTTGTGCGAACGCAGCACCACTGAAAAGGACTATTGAAAGAACCAGCAATAAGGGAAGCAACAAGCGTCTCATCTATGATCTCCTCTCGAAAGAACAGGTGTTAATTTCCCACCAGATCAAGTATTAAATTCCCAACCAAATCAAGACCAGCTATCACGCCGAAAACCAGTCCCTGTTCATCGTCACCCTGATAATATCTATATGCTGAAAGACCGCCAAATAGCGCAACAGACCCATATCTCACCCAGCCTGGCAATACTAACATTTCCTTACCGGCTCCAAGACTTGACTCATTGGCGAAAGCCCCAGGATAGACAGGTCTGATTACATCTTCGATGAAGCTCCTCTCAAGCAGCACGTTACTAAGATCAGGAGTTGCTTTCAGCATCATAAACAGAGCCTGAGGTGTCCTGAGTTCACCTCTTATAGTTATCTCATCAAGCACGAGTCTGCCCTCTACCCAGGTTGCTCCTGTAACCTCTTCCTGTTCACTCTGCGCGAAAGACTGAATCTGAAGCGCAGAAATCAGAAGAATAACTAAGGATAGCATACCTGATTTTCCGGTAATCCTCAGAAGGTATTTCAATCCATTCATCAGAACGGCCACAGGAAACACCCCCCTCCGCTTTCTTCCTCTTCATATCTGATCGTATAACCGGGTTCATCAAAGGAAGGATCGGATTCTTCAAGGACAGTAGTATCAGCAGCGGAAGTTTCAGTATCAGTGGAATCGGATGTGAATCCATCTTCAACATCGATAATTTCCTCTGTTTCAGGTGTCTCCTCTACTCGGGGAGTGAACGATGAGTAGCCCATACTCGAACTTGAACCGGGGAGCAGAAGATCAAGGTTTACGGCAATAAAATCGGTCCACTCTGTGCGGATTCCATTATTCATCGCTAGTTCCAGGCCGTTCTCGTAGGTGTCGATTGCCCTCTGGATGTACAAATCGTATGCTTCCATCAGCACATTGTAGTAGGCTTCCTCGCCTTCAGGTGTAAGTTCTTCGCTTGGATTCATAAAACCGATTGAGTTCGCAAAATCCTCCTGAAGTTCACCGATCTTCAGAACTGCTCGGAAGACATAATCATCATCAAGGTACAAGAACGTTCTGTTATAACTGACAACCGTCCCGTTGAAAAGCTGTGTTTTATACTCGAGATTATCAGTAGTTACCGGAGTCAGAGCATAATAATCCCTTGAAGCTACTTCACCTAAATGGTAAGCAGACAAGGCCGGATAAGTCAGCTGACCATCGTGATATTGATCATAGATGGACATGCAACTCTCAAAATAGCTCAGAGAAGTTGTCAGATTACCTATATTGTAATTGTATTCACCAATCTTGGCGAAAGCCTCCATTACAACATCAGCTGCTCCCACTCTGTCAGTTGCAATCTGTTCATAAACACCTATCGCTAAATCGATTCTGTCCCCATCCTCGTAACATCGAGCTGCGCTGCTAAGTGCCGCCATCATATCCGGGGCAGTCGGGAATTTATCATAAGCTTCAAGATATATATGAGCTGCTCTTACATATTGCTCATCTTCCCGAAGCAGGTAAGCGGCTCTGAGCAAACCGGAGGGAGCATTTTCATAGGAAGGATACACCAGTGCCAATTCCTGGAAAAGTCTTACAGAATTATCGATGCTTCCAGCTTTTCCATACGTCTCAGCAGCGTCATATAAGGCAACTGGAGCAACATCTGATCCAGCATGTTCATGAGCTGCCTGCTCCCAGCGCAGTGCTGCTGCGAGGAGATCTTCCGTGTTCTCACTCTCAGCCAGCCCAGCAGCATCTTGGTACGCGGAAGAAGCCGCGAGAAGCTCTATGTCAGCTCCGAGATCTTCTCCGCTCTGCGCAGCCATCTGCGATGCATTTCCGTACCATTCCTCAGCCTCGGCATACAGTTCTTCATGCTGATAAGAATCAGCGATAAATTTCGCAGCCCGTGCGGCGTAGCCTGAATTCGGATAATTGTAATAAAGCTGTGAGAACATCTCTCTAGCGGAATCATAATCGCCTGCGTTATAGAACTTCGGTGCTGCAGCCCACAGGAACCAGGCAACATTCTCGCCGTTGGGGAAAGTCTCGGAATACTTGGTTACAGTCTCCAGCATTTTCTGTCTCAGGGTAAGGCTGTCAATTCCCGGAGTTTCATCGTACGCGATCAGGTATGATGAAAACGCATTGTTGAATGCATCTTCCTGTCTCTGAAATGAACTGCTGTCAAGTGAGACCAGATAGTACATATCACCGGCATTGACGTACTGACCTGTATGATAGTACGCATCACCAAGATGGAATCGGAATTCATACGCCTTGCTTGATGCGGAGTACTGCTGAAGGTAAGCCTCAATTCTCTCAATAAGGGCTTCATGAACCTGACTTAAGACAACTGGATCGTCCTTGGAGACAACAGTCTGTTCAAGATAATACTGTATCGCATCCTCGAATGAAGAGCCCCGCAGGGAATCAGCGATAGCGATTGCTGACTCCTCCCCCATCCAGTTGTACCATTCACTGTCGGCGCCATAATTCGCAATAAGTTCATCTCTGGCATTCGCGGCAAGCGCGAATTCTCCAAGCTCTTCGTATGCATGGGCAATCTTCACCTGATAGAGAGGAGCATCTACACATAACGGATTTTCGTCGAGGATAGCTTTATAGGCTTCGATTGATGTCCGCCAGTCTGTCATCTCCTGTGAAATAATAGCCATGTGATTCAGAACTTCAACAGTGGTTACTGAATCATCAAAACTGTTAAGGAACATCACTGCAGTAGCAACGGCAGAAGCAGGTCTGTCAGGCATCTCCAGGAAATCATATGCAAGATACTCTCTGGTTTCGCTAAGGATCCTGATATCGCCTCTTCTTTGTATGCCAAGACTGTCAATGGTTCTATCATCCTGAAGAAGATATGCGAAAGTGCCAATTGAATTCCGGAAATTTTTTGTCAGATACAGAGTCCAACCAAGTTTGTACAATCCATGCTGAAAGAGGTTGGGACTGCTGCCGGGATAATTCAGCACATTCCGGTAATAAACCAGAGCGGAATCATACTCAAGGATATCGAAGTAGAAATTACCAACGCGAATGTTGCATTCCGGCGCGAGCATGCTCTGAGGGTATTGTTCAAGGAGATTGCGGTAGTTATCCATCGCGCCCTCGAAATCCATCATGGATTCCATACAATAGCCAAGTGAATACAGAGCTATGTCCTCAACTTCACTACCAGAATGCTCATTCAGAACCTGATGATACAGAGCAATTGATCTTGAGTAATCTTCAGGTACGTACTCTTCTATTCCAGCAATAGCCTGACGCTCACTATGATGCAGGTTATCTATATCGTAATACAGCTGAGCAAGCCTGACCAGAACATCGGAAATGAATCGGGAATCAGGATAATTTGCGAGATATTCCTCGAAGAATCCCGAGCACTCAATTGCAGATTCATCAATTCGGCGGTTAAGAGAACTTATTTCTCTTGATCGGAGATTGTCCAGCGATGAGGCTGTCAGGGAATCGCCTTCCTCAAGTGCCTCCTGAATCCGGTTCCTGTAATATGCTCCAAGATAATTTACCGAATCACGCTTCAGTTCCCTTTCCATAAAAGTAGCCACAGCAATACCATACTTGGTTTCCTGGACCCAATCATGCTCGGCTGTCATCCCGCCTTCAAACTTGGATGCGAGATCTTGGAGAGATAGACGTATTCTTTCAA
>DAOWAG010000261.1 GCA_030634715.1 Candidatus Aegiribacteria sp.
TGAAAGCAGAATAGTGAGAAGAGGTCGTTACTTATCCCCCATGGAGGTCGTACTGAGGAGTATAGCTCCGGAATTCGATATGTTCAATAATGGCAAGGAATGGGCTCCAGAGGTAGATATCACGGAAGATGCCGATTCGATCCAGATCAGAACGGAAATACCTGGAATGAAGCGTGAGGATATAGAGATCGATATCGCCAACGGAATCCTTTCCATAAAAGGTGAGAAGAAAGAGGAGATAAGCGAAGAAGGTAAGACATGGCACCGTAGAGAAGTCCGCTACGGCAGCTTTTCCCGCTCTTTCACTCTCCCTGCTGATGTGAAAGCAGATGAATCGAAGGCTTCCTATGCGAATGGGGTTCTGACGATTGTCCTTCCCAAGGAGGAAAAAGCTCTTCACAGAAGAATCGAAATAGAAGAATAGCATACGGAGACATGTGCTCTCCGGTGCGTGTCCGGGGACATACAGGCTCTGCTGTGTGTCCCCATAACTAGACGCTGCTGCGTATCCTCCTGCTATATTCCACCTAGTTATAGAAAAAACAGGGAACAGGGGAGGATTAAATGCGTTTTTCGGAACTTGTACTTGAGACCAGAACAATTCGCCGCTTCAAACAGAGCGACAGACTTTCAAGAGAAAACATCCTTGCATTTGTTGATACGGCCAGACTCGCTCCCAATGCAGCCAATCTGCAGCTATTACGATTCAGCGTTGTAACTTCTGAAAAGAATTGCGCAAAGATCTTTCCAGCACTGAAGTGGGCCGGCTATCTTGAGGAATGGGCAGGTCCGGAGGAGGGTGAGAGACCGGCGGCCTATATCGTGATTCATGCTCCAGATGAGGAAAAACCCTATACTCGAATGGATGTGGGAATAGCGGCGGCTTATATAGTTCTTTCTTCAAGAGATGCGGGTTACGGTTCATGTATCATATTGAGTTTTGACTGCGGAACTATTACGGAAGCAGTGAATACTCCTGAGAATTACAGACCACAGCTTGTTCTCGCCCTTGGCGTTTCCGGGGAAGAGGTTATTCTTGAGACAGCGATTAAGGATATCAGATATTGGAGAGACGAACTTGGCAGACACCATGTTCCAAAACTCAGACTGAAAGACATACTGACGAAACTGTAACATATATTGGAGGATCGTAATGTTCAGCTCGGAGATATACTCAGACCGCAGACAGCGACTGATAAAGGAAATGCCGGAAGAATTCGCCATAATTCTCCCCCCTTCTACATCAAAACCTTCAAGCGCGGATGGACACTATCCTTACACCCCTAATCTGAATCTTGTCTACATGACAGGTATAACGCAACCAAGGACCTGGCTTGTCATACACAGAAGAAAAGGTATGGACATAAGGGAAGACCTTTTCATAGACGCCTACGACGAAACCCATGCTAAATGGATTGGATCTGTTCTGACAAAGGAAGAAGCTCAGGAAAGAAGCGGAATTGAGAACATCTCATTAAATGCAGGTGTGAAGAAGTGGATTGACCGAATCATACAGCGCTGGGGCATAGAGAATATTCTTGTGGATTATCCAAATAGTGGTATTAACGGTGAAAAAGGCAGCAGGCTGAGGTTTGCGGATGAACTGCTTGCCGCATACCCGCACCTCAATTTTGACAGGCTGTCCAAAGCTGTTTTTCGCTTGCGAATGATAAAGGATTCCGGTGAGCTGGATCTTTTGCGGCAGGCAATAGAACTCTCTCGAAAGGGATTCATCCGAGCTCTTAAAGCTCTGAAACCGGGGATGTTCGAGTATGAATTCGAAGCAGAGATGCTTTACGATTTCATGCTGAACGGGGAGAAAACACCTGCTTTTCCAGCAATAGTCGCCGGGGGCAGTCGGGCAACATGCCTTCATTATGTCGACAATGATCACCCTCTCTCAGATGGAACACTGCTTCTTCTTGATTTCGGGGCGAGGAAACAGCTGTACAATGCGGATATTTCAAGAACTGTTCCTGTGAACGGTAAGTACACAGACAGGCAGAGAGAGCTTGTTGAGATGGTCATAGAGGTTCAGGAGGAAGCCATACGGCTGCTTCGGCCAGGGAAATTGCATTCAAAGTGGAACTCTGAAGTAAAAGAGTTCTACACCGGTCTTCTACTGAAAAAGGGAATCATCGAAAACGAAGAGGACATCGAAAAGTATTACTACCATAATATCGGGCATCATATCGGGCTGGATACACATGATGAAAACGTTATCAGCGATGAACTTCAGGCGGGTATGGTTCTTACTGTGGAACCCGGATTCTATTCGGAAGAAGAAGGCATCGGAATAAGAATTGAGGACGATGTCCTTATCGGGGAGAAAGAAAATACAGTGCTTTCAAAGGATATTCCGAAACATCCTCATGAAATAGAAGCGATTATGGCTGGAGGAAACTGATATCGGATTTTCCATTGAGGATCGCAAGTGGATGGAGATGGCTCTCGATCAGGCGGAAAAAGCTTTCTCCTCTGGAGAGGTTCCTGTTGGCGCAGTACTCGTAGAATCTTCCGGAAGATTCTTCACTGAACGGAACCGGACAAGGGAAACAGGTCTTCCAAGCTCTCATGCCGAGCATCTTGTGATAACTGCAGCCGCAAAAGCGAGGGGAGACTGGAGGCTCGAGGGTTGCAGTCTGTATTCAACTCTTGAGCCGTGCCTTATGTGCACTGGACTCGCTGTGGTCTCACGCATACCCTTCA
>DAOWAG010000106.1 GCA_030634715.1 Candidatus Aegiribacteria sp.
AATTTTGAAGCTCTCTGCAGGGGTGATACTGCTCCTGGAATCGTTACTCTTCTCATTTCGGATAAACCTGAAGCAGCAGTTTTGAAGAGAGCGTCTGACCTTGGTGTTGAAGCTCTGTACATGCATCCAGGCAACTACCGCACCAGGTTCGGACTGGATGAGGAGAAACAATGGGCTGACTTCATGCTTGACCGTGGAATAGAACTTGTCTGCCTTTCCGGTCTCATGAGAATTCTGAAGGGCCCTGTTCTTGAAGCGTTTGCAGGAAGAATATTGAATATTCACCCATCGCTGCTGCCTTCATTTCCCGGTCTTAATTCACAGAAGCAGGCTCTGGATTACGGGGTCAAATTGTCCGGATGCACGGTTCATTATGTCGATTCCGGCACTGACACCGGTTCAGTGATTCTTCAGAAGGCAGTACCGGTAAAGGATGATGACACTGAAGACAGTCTTGCCGCTCGAATACTCAAGCAGGAGCATATCGCGTATTCCGAGGCTGTCAAATTGCACTGTTCGGGAGTTCTCGTAGCGGATGGAAGACGTATATTAAGGAAAGACAAGTAAATGATTCAACCCGTATTGATTGGAACACCGAGAGGACGATGAATTGCACTGGCTGATAATATGGATGATGCTGTTCTCTATATCCGATGATCCATCTCCATCTTCTCCGCTGCTCGGGTTATCCGTAGATGGAAGAGATCTTCCCCCGGACAGACTGGCGTTTGTCGTCATGCCCGGTGATTCAGTCCTTCTTTCATCATCATATGAGAGCGCTGTCTGGTTTGCTTCAACCGGTCAACCTGCAAGGGGAGAGGGTAATACGTTTGGCTGGAGAGCCCCGAGAAGCCACGGAATCTATTATATCGATTTGAGCTGCGACAGCCTTACAGAAAAATACACGATCATAATTCCAGTGGAATCATGCAGGTGGAGAACAACAACCCTGAATTCCTTTCCTATTGGAAGTTATGGCGCCGGTCATTTACGTGAAAGCAATCCGGACTATTTCATAGAACTGACACCGGGGACATCAGGTGCCAGAATCACCACTCATCTGACAATAGGGCAGTTTCTATGTCATATTGAGGGTAGTTACCCGCAGTATATGGCTTTCGATCTTAGATTGGCCGATAAACTTGAAGCTGTTCTTGCAGCCGTTCAGGAAGTCTATCCACAGGCTTCAGACATACATAACATCAGTGGATTCAGAACTCCGGTTTACAACGCTTCAATAGGTAACGAAACTTCCGAGAGCCTTCACCTTTATGGAAAGGCTGCTGATATCTGGATTGAGAGCTGGCCCTCTAATAACCTTATGGATGATATTGACCGAAACAAGCGAGTTGATGTATACGACTGTGAATATCTCGTTGAACTTGTCCGGATTCTCGAGACTGAGGGAAATGTTCTTACGGGTGGAGCTTCGGCTTACAGGTGGATTTCTACTCATGGTCCTTTTGTTCATATCGATATCCGGGGCAGCAGAGCTTCCTGGCCCACTGCCAGAAATCTTGTATCCGATCCTGTAATCTGAAAGGGAGAGGTTGAATTCACTTAAAATTGCTCTATTGGCGCTTGCGGGAGTGCTGCTAATCGGATTTGCATTCAGTCTTATCACAGCTGACCAGCTTTCCCGGAGATTGCAGGCGGTACAGCACGAATTTTATCTCACTGATAACCTGCTCCAACGTGTTAGTTCCGAGCGGGATACGCTGGCTGATATAAACTCGTTTCTAATGGCAAAAGAATATTCTCTTAATGAATTTATTCAAAGAGCGGACTCACTTCAAGCGAGGCTGCATGAAAATGACCTTAGAAACAATTACTACGGACACTACCTTCTCATTGACACAGGACAGAACAGATTTCATCTGAGACGGAGTTTTGGAAACGGGGAGGATATTCTGGTTAGATCTGGCTACTGCGGAACCGGAAAAGGCTGGACAAGCAACGACTCGGGAAAAGTATGGGATTTCAGTACACCAAGAGGTCTCAGATATGTTGTTAAGACAGGAGAGAATCCATACTGGTACAGACCGGACTGGTACTGGCAGGAAATGAATCTCACTCCGCCGACACCTGATGAATATGTTGTTATACCCGATACATTATCCTGGGATGATCAGATAGTATATTATCGTGATTCTCTCTCAGCGGAGGAGAGGATATGGGTTCAGAAAGTACCCGGCGTGCTGGGTGAGTATAAGATCGATCTTGGTGGAGGAATTCTGATTCACTACGGGGTCGGCAGAGGCAGAAATATAAGCCATGGGTGCATCAGAATGAGCAATGCTGATCTTGAAGCCCTGTACAGAGCACTTCCGGTCGGTGCTCCCGTAATTATATACTGAAAGGTTTGCTTTGATACTCAAATCGCATATTCAGACTGAAAATGATGGTCACGTTGTTGAGAGTCACTACAGCAGACAGAATCTTATTATTGGAATAACTCTGATTTCCACTCTTGTCATACTATTTCTGTTTTCAACTGTTTTCTATTCAAGGGATGGAAATGGGGAATCTGATGCAGTGTCACAGGTTCTTCCCACAGATTCACTACAGATTGACAGTCTGATTCCTGTTGATTCTGTGAGTGTAACAATGGAACTTCCTGAACTATGGCTGCAGGCGAGAGGATATTCTCATGGTAATGCAGCATGGGGGCCGGATATCAGCGCTCCATTTGATACGCTGTGGAGTATACGGTCAAACGGGGGAAGAGAGTTCTTTTCCTCTCCGGCTCTCCATGAGAACGTACTCTATCTCGGATGTAACGATGGGCTCCTTAGAGCTATTGATGCTCTGAATGGATCAATGCTCTGGTCATTCAGCACAGCGTGTGGGATATGCGGAGAACCAGCGGTGGATTCTACATCGGTGTATTTTGGTGGTCAGGATGGAGTTATCTACGCTCTAGACAGGATATCAGGCAATAAACGCTGGTCATCAGGACTTGGATATCATGTATTCTGCAGTGTTGGCATATTTGCTGATTCTCTGATAATATCCGGAAATTCCATGGGTAAGATATGCGCATTGCATGCGGATACAGGAGAACCGGTCTGGGACAGCGAAATAGGCGGGATAGTGCTTGGTCCGGTAATCATCGATTCTCTGGCGGTATTTTCAACAGAAAGTGGGACGATCGCAGTATTCGACACCGAGGGCAACAGATTGTGGATAAGAGAATACGGCAGGCAGGTATCTTCTCCATCTGCTGACAGTACAGGTATATACGCAGGATTCTCTGATGGTGCTGTAAGGAAACTGACAATACTTGAAGGAGAAGTGATCTGGGAAACTGATATTGTGGATAATTCCCTGAGATGCGTTCTTGCCCGGCCTGTTATTGCGGGAAATAACATGGTTCTTATCGGTACTAATGACGGCAGACTGGTCGCATTGAATTCATTAACAGGAAACCTGTTATGGGAGCAGAGATTTGCTAACTGGCTGCAATTGTCACCTATCGCAGGGGACGATTATATATACGTTTCCTGTGACGATCAACGGCTGCACATGCTTGATCTGAACACCGGAGCCAAGATTGATTCTCTGGAAATGAATGGTTATTCCGGCACGGCTCCTTTACTTGCATATTCCACTCTGTTCTATGGAAATACATCGGGTGATTTTATTGCGCTTTCAGGAACAGTTGAAATAGAAGAAGAACCTGAGGATACATCTTGGGTAATAAACTCTGAAACAGAGGAAATAAATCAGTGAAGTCGGATTCGGAAATCAAAGCGGGATATGTTGCGATTGCAGGTTTGACAAACTCCGGCAAATCAACACTGCTCAACGCTCTAACTGAAAGAAACATATCTCCATCGCACAGGAATAAAGGAACAACCAGAGTTCCTATTTCCAGTATATACATGACTGATGATACTCAGATATGTTTTATTGATACACCGCCAATTGAAGTATTTAATGATACGGCATTCTTCAAAGGAATGGATGCTATCTGCATGACATTCAATTCTACAGATCTCTCTAGTCAGCTCAAATCGCCAGGAATAAGAGCGTTCATTGAGGAGATGGCTCCTATTCCGATTATTATCGCTCCAACTTTTATCGATTGTTTTCCAAGAAAGCTGCATAGTGCTTTCATCAATCAGATTGCAATGTATGGGAGTTTTCAGGAAATAGTACCTGTCTGCCCTCCATGCCGAGAAAGTACGTACAGACTGCGGAGTGTTATTTCACGATACATACCTTCAAATGGCAGATTGTTCCCTGATGGCTGCACATCTCTGCATTCTGAGAGATTCCTTGTCAGCGAGCAGATCAGGATAAGCCTTTTCAGTGTTCTGCCTTCTGAAATCGCAACTGCTACTGCAGTACAGATTGAAGAGTTTTCTATTCGTGATGAAAAAAGATATGTCAGAGCTAATCTTCATGTCTCGAAACATTCGAATAAAGGTGTAGTTATCGGCAGAAAAGGAGCAATGCTTCAGAACATAGCCGATATAGCCGCAGAGGGAGCTTCCAGGATTCTTGAAAGACCAATGTATCTTGATCTCTGGGTTAAAGTCAGAGAATCCTGGCCAAGTAATCAGGCTGATCTGATTGAATTCGGATATGTCTGTTAACGTGCAGACGATTCTATGCTGAGCAGCAGTTGCCGGATACAGCTTGAATCATTTGAAGGACCGCTTGACCTTCTGCTCTATCTTATTCGAAGAGATGAAATAGACATTTACGATATCCCCATGGCCCACGTAGCAGATCAGTATCTTGAATATATCAGACATGCAAAGGAATTGAATCTCGATGTTGCAAGTGAATATCTGGTTATGGCAGCTACTCTGACAAGGATGAAAAGTAAATCTCTTCTTCCGATTCATAGAATCGATGGGGAGGAGGAAGAAGATCCTGGAGCCGAACTCAGACGTCAGCTTATTCTCTACAGAACATTTCGTGAAATTGCAAAAGAACTCCACAGGAGCGAAGAAACCTGGACTGATATCTACACATCTACAGGAGAGCGGGACAGATGGTCAGTTGAAAATACTGCTGTCGAACCGGGACAGACATCTTTGCTGGATCTATTAAGAGCTCTGGATAACCTTTCAGAGGGTGAGATTGAACCACCGACCCAGAGATTCCAGCGTAGATTACTGACTATCACGGAGTGCATCCAGACTCTCGAGAGGACATTCCATACCGGTGAACTGGTTTCTTTCAGATCAGTCCTTGGCCAGAAACCAACCAGAGCGAAAATCGTATCTTATTTTATTACAATTCTTGAACTTATCAGAAGGGGGTGGATTTCCTTTCATCAGGCATATCCATTCTCGGAGA
>DAOWAG010000019.1 GCA_030634715.1 Candidatus Aegiribacteria sp.
AAAGTATACTGAAAGAACAGCATTCACAGACCCGGACAATCATGGTAATTACCGATCCATCACATTTCATGATCTGCGAAGGAAAATTGACTGCCTTGCGAGGGTACTTCTTGACAGAGAGGAAAAGCCGGTTGTTGGGATTACCGGTATGAACAGCGTCGCCTGGGCTGTAACATATCTCGCAACATTGAGGGCCGGAGGAATTGTCGTTCCTATCGACAGAGAACTTCCAGTGCCGGAAATGCTTACAATCCTTCATTATTCAGGCGCGAATATTATCTTTTTTGACGAAAAGTACGCTGAAGATTTCTCTGATAAACTCTCAGGTCTTAATATCAGGATGATCGCGATGAACACCGCGCACTGTGAGGGAATTCCAGTTTTCAATGATCTGATTCGTGAAGGAGCAGGAAGCTCCGCCAGTCTCCCGGACACCTGGGATTGCGATGCTCCAGCTTCAATATGCTATACGTCAGGAACCACAGGTCAGGCCAAAGGAGTTGTCCTGTCTCAGAATAACATCCTTTCAAATGTCGGGCAGATGAGACAGATAGTAGACATCACAGTTGATGATGTTTTCCTTTCCATTCTTCCTGTGCATCATACATTCGAATGCACCTGCGGTTTTCTGTTTCCGGTGACAAATGGATCATCAATCTACATCTGCAGAGGCGTCAGGTATGTGGCTGAGGATATGGTGAATTCAAAAGCGACAATTCTGATGGCTGTGCCATTGCTGTGGGAAGCAATGTACAGGAAAATATTCGGTGCCATTAAAGCAATGAAGGGTGGGGCTTTCAAATATCGCCTGGGATTAACCATTTCTTCGGTTGGTGAAATTCTTGGAAATAAAGGCATCAGAAAGAAGGTATTTTCGAAGGTTCACGATAAACTTGGCGGAACCATGAGACTGTGCATTTCCGGTGGAGCCGGTATCTCTCCCGATGTTGTTGAAGGTTTTCTGAAACTTGGCTTTACCTTCGTTCAGGGGTACGGTCTCACGGAAACTTCTCCTATCATTTCCGTTAACAGGGAAAAAGCAAATAGAATCGGTTCAGTGGGACCTCCTCTTCCAGGAGTATCAGTTAGAATCGAAGATCCTGATTCAGAAGGAAATGGAGAAATTCTTACAGAAGGACCAAACGTGATGAAAGGGTATTTCAACAATCCGGAGGCTACTTCGGAGGTTCTTTCTGATGACGGATGGTTCAGAACAGGTGATTATGGCCATATTGATGACGATGGATATCTGTTTATAACCGGGCGTAAGAAAAACGTGATTATCGCCAAGAACGGCAAAAATGTATATCCGGAAGAGATTGAGATGAAGATTGGTCAGGATCTCAATATCCTTGAATGCATGGCTACCGGTAAGCAGACAGAAACCAAAGGTGAGGAAATATGGCTTATCGTCGTACCGAACATGGAGAAATTCATTGAATATGCCGAGGAGAACAACTTCAGCCTTACAACCGAATATCTTGCAGAATACATGAGGAAAGTTGTGCATGATTTCAATTCATCTCAGCCTATATACAAGCATATTGCGCGATTTATCATCAGAGAGGACGAATTCCCCAAGACAACCACAAGGAAGGTTCGCAGGAAGGAAGCGCTCAGAGAAGCCGGACTTGAGGAAGAAGTCTCCTATCAGGTTTAGCGTATGAGCCTGACCACTCCGCGTTCTCACAGTACCGCGAGGAACTCGGTTTCAATGCTTACAGGACAGCTGTTCAGCAAAGGAACTCTGTTTGTTTCACTGATGATTCTTTCCAGATATCTGGATGACAGTCACTTCGGTATGCTTGTTTTTGCTGTAGTTCTGGGGCAGATACTTATCTTCCTGGCTGATCTTGGAGTTTCTGTTATTTCCAACAGGAAATTCAGTCTTGATACAACTCATATGCAGGAGTTGTATTCAACCTCACTTGGTCTCCGATTCATAACTTGCGTTGCCGCCTGGGTGCTTCTTGCACTTTGTTCTTCTGTTGCAGGATACGGAACCGAACAGACACTGATGATTCTTATTGTTGGACTGGGATCATCTATGGAGGCATGCGCGGAGCTTCAATACTCTGTTTTTCGCGCAGGTGAGCGCATGGTCTTCGAAGCCATTACCCGCGCAGCAGGCGGTATCGCGGCTCTTGTTCTCGTACTGCTGGTTGTATTCGCTGATCTTGGTCCTATTGCTGCCTCAGCCACATACACAATAAGAGCTCTTGTTATGCTCACGACCAGCTTTGCCTTTCTCGGCAGATTCAAGATACGTATTCAACCGAGTTTCTACTGGAAGCGCATGACAGAACTGCTTCGGGAGAGCTGGCCATTAGGTGTGATGGGTCTTCTTTTTGTAGCTTTCCAGAGACTGGATAACGTATTTATCAGGGAGTTATCAGGCGTGGAATCAGTGGGGGCATATCAGGAATCATACAGAATACTGGAAACATTCGTCCTTCTTATTACTCCAAGCTTACTTCCAGGAGCTTTGTTCCCCGGTCTTTGCAGAGCGTTCAAGGCGGGTCGGGAAGAGGCAAAAAACAGGATGGTTTCAATAGCTCAGCTGGTTACCGGTATTGCTGGAGCTGTAATGATCCCGATGTTCGCAGGTGGAATTGAATTCTTCCGTCTCATCTGGGGAGACAATTATCTGAGAGGACTGGGACTGGATGAGGTGGGCACAACATTCATTCTGCTGCTTGCAGCAATTCCGATTGTATTCTGGATGAATTATCTGCTTTCAAGTGTCATAGCTTCCGGCAGACAGAAAGTTACCCTGCCGGTCACCTCTATTGCGCTGACAATAAGTATTGTCGGGAATCTATTGCTGATCCCCAGGATAGGTATTCGAGGCGCGGCTGTTATGGTTCTGTCCGCGAATTTTATAATGTGCATACTTTACTACATAGTCCTCAGGAGGGATGGTCCGCTTCCATTGCTGAAACTTGTCTGGAAACCGCTTATCGCGGCGCTGGTCAGCGTGCCAATAATATTCCTGACTGCCGGTTTACCGATAATTATCCGGATGATTGTTCCGACATCAGCCTATCTGATTACATGGTTCATGCTCGGAGGAGCGGAGATGCTTCTGCAAAAGCAGGAATCATCCTCACAGGATCCTGGATCATCAATATAGTGTATTTGCTGTACCCCTTATATTGCATATCATGGGTAGCGAATCGAATATTTTGGAATTATACTACATGATGTGGTCGAATATTACTGAATACAGAACATATGGTATTAAATGAATAAACAAAATTCCGCAGAACTCACCTCAGTTTACGATGAAAGCAAAGTCACAACACTTTCCTCCATTGAACATATACGCCTTCGAACCGGTATGTATATCGGTCGTATTGGAGACGGTTCTCATCCAGATGATGGTATTTATATCCTCTTCAAGGAGGTAATGGATAATTCAATTGATGAATTCATCATGGGATGCGGAAAGCGTATCAGAGTCAGGCAGGTGAACGGCACTCTTTCAATACGGGATTTCGGCAGGGGAATTCCGCTTGGCAAGCTGGTGGAATGTGTTTCCAAGATCAACACCGGAGCCAAGTATAACACAGACGTATTCATGTTCAGTGTTGGATTGAACGGAATTGGAACCAAGGCAGTGAACGCTCTGTCTGAGCGCTTAAGGGTGGTTACATATCGTGATGGAAAATGTCGGGAGGTTGTATTCTCCAGAGGAGAGTTGCAGAGCGACGTAACCGATACCACCACAAAGAGGAACGGAACCCTGGTTGAATTCACGCCTGATACTGAAATCTTTGGTGAGTACGCGTTCAGGGAGGAATTCCTGCAGAACAGATGCCAGCATTACGCTTATCTCAATGCCGGACTCAAGATTCAAATGAATGGTCAGACATTTATATCCGAAGATGGCTTGAAGGATCTGCTGTATGATGAAGCAGGAGATACAGCGATATATCCGGTAATTTTCTTCCGAATGAAAACGATTGAATTCGTCCTTACTCATACAACTGATTTTGGTGAGAGGTATCTGTCCTTTGCCAATGGACAGTACACCTCCAGTGGAGGTACACATCTCTCTGCATTCAAGGAGGGCGTAACCAAGGGGATCAATTCATTCACAGGTGAAAGCTATTCGGGCCAGGATGTTCGTGAGGGGATAATCGCCGCGATCTCCATTCGCCTGAAAGAGCCTGTATTCGAATCTCAGACCAAGACCAGGCTGGGCAACAGTGACATCAGGGGATGGATAGTGAATACGGTCAAGACCGAACTTGAACAGCATCTGCATAGAAATCCGGAAGACGCTGAAATACTGGTTAATAAAGTTAAGACAAATCAGAAAGTACGCACCGAACTCAGCAATGTAAAGAAAAAAGCCAGACAGCAAGCAAAAAAGATCGCTCTGAGAATTCCCAATCTGAGGGATTGTAAAATACACCTTGGTGACACCGATCCCAGAGCGGAGGGAAGCTCGATATTTCTAACTGAAGGGGCAAGTGCCGCCGGGAGTATTATTGCCAGCCGCGATGTGCACACTCAGGCTGTCTTCGCCCTGAAAGGCAAACCGCTGAATTGCTACGGACACCGGCAGGACACTGTCTATAAGAACGAAGAAATTTACAACATTATGAGAGTCCTGAATATTGAGAATGATATCGAGGGACTGAGGTATAACAGAATAATTCTCGCTACCGACGCTGATATTGATGGAATGCACATCAGAAACCTGTTGCTTACTCTTTTTCTGCATTTCTTCGAAGGTCTTGTTCTTGATGAGCACCTGTTCATTCTGGAAACACCTTTGTTCCGTGTCAGGAATAAGAAGGAAACGTTCTACTGCTACAGCGAGAGGGAGCGGGACGAAGCAATTGAGATGGTTGGAAAGAAAGCTGAGGTTACGCGCTTCAAAGGTCTGGGTGAGATATCACCAAAAGAATTCGGCCAGTTCATTGGAAAGGATATCAGACTTGAGCCGGTTCGCATTACACGTCTGAAGGAAGTACCGGATATGCTCAGATTCTATATGGGCAAGAACACTCCGGAAAGACGTGAATTCATTATGGAGAACCTCATATGATTGAAACCAGTCTGAAGAAGATTTTCAACAGAAATTTCCTTGAGTACGCCTCCTATGTTATAAAGGAAAGAGCCATACCTGATGATGCTGACGGACTCAAACCGGTCCAGCGCAGGATACTCTGGTCTCTGCTAGAGATGGACGATGGAAGATTCAGCAAAGTCGCCAATGTTATAGGTCACTGCATGAAATACCATCCACACGGTGATCAATCCATTGGAGACGCTCTGGTTTCCCTTGCGAACAGGGGTTACTTCATTGAGCGACAGGGTAACTTCGGGAATATCTTCACAGGTGACCGGGCTTCTGCCCCAAGGTACATTGAGTGCCGGCTTACTGACCTTGCCAGAGAAACTCTCTTCAATAAAAGAATAACGGATTTCATTCCGAGTTATGACGGCAGAAACAGTGAACCTCTTCTGCTTCCTGTGAAGCTTCCCGTTGTTCTTCTCCTCGGAGCTGAGGGTATCGCGGTTGGCTTGTCGACACGGATTCTGCCTCACAATTTTCAGGAAGTTCTGAAGGCTCAGGTTGCGTGTCTGAGGGGTCAGGAATTTGAGCTGTTTCCCGATTTCCCTCAGGGTGGAAGAATTGATGCAACAGACTACGATAACGGCAGGGGAAGGATAAGAAACAGAGCCAGGATAGAGAAACAGGGCCTGAAAAATCTTATTATAAGGGATCTCCCCTGGGGCACGACAACTGAATCAATAATCAACTCGATTGAGCTGGCCGCAAACAAGGGAAAAATTAAAGTAGCATCAATTGATGACTACACAACCGATTCAGTCGAAATCAACGTGAGACTTTCCAGGGGTGTCAGTTCGGATGAAGGACTCAAATTACTCTTTGCGCATACTGACTGTGAAAAACCGCATACCTCAAACATCATTGTCATTCAGGATGGCTATCCTGTTGAGACCTGCGTTACAGAATTAGTCCATTACAGTACGGGAAGACTGATAGAAATCCTTAAGCTTGAACTTAAGCTCGAACTTGATGACTTCCTTGGAAGGGTTCATTGGCTTACTCTCGAGCAGATCTTTATCGAGAACAGGCTCTACAAGAGTATAGAGGAATGCACATCCTGGGAGAATGTCCGGGACGCAGTGAGAGGCAGTCTCCAGCCCTATATCGAGAAACAGAAGATTGAGGTCACCGAAGAGGATATTGATAAACTACTCTCTCTGAAGATTCGAAGGATATCCAGATTTGATATCGAAAGTCACAGGACGGAGATGAGCGATATCAGAAAGAAAATGAAGAAAACCAGGCTCAATCTCCGCAACATTGTGGAATTCGCGGTAGACTATCTGGAACAACTTATTAAGAAGTACGGCAAAGACTATCCCCGCCTGACCAGTATTGAGGATTTCAGTAATATTGATGTTAAGAAAGTAGCCATCAGGAACCTGAAGGTGGGATTCAACTCCGAGACCGGATTACTCGGCACTTCCATAAAGGGAGATAAGGTATTCACAGTTTCCGAGTACGACAGGTTAGTGTTCTTCCTGGAAAACGGAACTTACAGAGTCGTGCCGGTTCACGATAAATATTTCATTGATGGTGAAGTGTTCTATTGCGGAGTGCTCGATAAGAACATAACTTTTACAGCAGTGTATCAGCAGAAAAATACCTTAATCGCTTACATCAAGCGTTTCTGCGTGGAGAGCTTCATACTTGACAAAGAGTACAGATTCGTTCCCGACGGAGGGACTGCTATCTTCTTCACCCATGAAAATGAAATGAAACTGGATTTCTGGTTTGAACGAAGAAAGAGGATGAGGAAAAGAAAGGATGACTGTCTTATTTCGGAATACAGAGTAACCAGTGAAGGCGCAATAGGCGTGCAACTCTGCGGAAAGAAGATCATTTCAAGCATAAAAGGTACTCTGATCGATGATGATGTGAGTGTTGAAGAGAGTGAAACAGTCGATGAATCCCCTGAAGAAGAAACTGAGATTGCTGAAGAAGTGGCTGTTCCAGGAGACAGCGGGAAGAGTCAATCCATATCTCCTGATAAGCTCGATCAGAAGACTGAAGAATTTCACAAGCGCGTATCAGAAGTACTAAAGCAGGCTGAGGAAATTGTTATCCCCAATGATGAAGAGGAATCCGGAGATCTGTTCGGAGGCATTCCCGTTGACCCCGGGGACAAATCTGAATGAGCTGGAGGATCAGTCAAAGTTTTCACAATGTATAAGCCGTTTTCATTCTGGAATCCGATTGGAGAAAGATGAATTCCAAGAATTCAAAGGATAAGCATATCACATGGCATCATCACGGAGTTGATATAGGTGACAGGGAGGAACTTCTTGGGCACAGGGGAGCTTCGATCTGGCTGACGGGACTGTCCGGTTCAGGTAAATCCACTATTGCGGATGTTCTTTCAGAAATACTTCATAGAAGAGGTGTTCTTACCGCGATTCTTGATGGTGACAATGTCAGGCATGGTCTTAACAGTGATCTCGGGTTTTCACCTCTGGACCGCAAAGAGAACATTCGCAGAATTTCTGAAGTGGCCAAGCTCTTCAGCTCTTTTGGTGTTCTGAATATACTGGCCTTTATAAGTCCGTACCGCGAAGACAGGGATTTCGCAAGATCCATTCAGGGAGAGAATGAATTTATCGAAGTCTATGTTGAAGTACCTCTGAATGTTGCGGAAGAGAGAGATCCGAAAGGATTATACAAGAAGGCAAGAAGCGGAGAAATTCCTTCATTCACTGGAATATCCGCTCCTTACGAGGAACCTGAATCCCCTGAACTGGTTCTAAAAACTCATGAATCGACTCCTGAGGAGTGCGCTCTACAGATTATCAGAGTACTTGAAGAGAAGGGAATAATACCCTCAGAGAGCTGATATATGCAGTTGTTTTCATGGCTTCCGTTCGTCTCCGGTAGTAGCGAGAAAAAACTTTTCCGTCCTCTGGGTGAAGATGAGAAAAAGGCTTTCAAACTCCATCTGATATCCGCGATTCTCGGCGGAATTTCGGTGGGCGTAATCATCAATCACGAATATATCGCTGTTAACGGGCTCAACGCTTCACAGTGGCAGATAACCGCGCTGACCATGCTCTGGCCGATAAGTAATATTCTTTCTGTATTCATAAATCACTGGATCGACAGCCGTGGAAGATACGATAGAGCCATACTCGTGATCGGTGTTCTATCAAGGCTCCCTGTCGCCCTGATGTTCTTTTCATCAAATGTCAACGTGATGCTGATTCTTCTCCTGTTTTTCTTTGCTTCGAACAGCGTTCTTATTCCGGCACAGAACGCAATAATGAAACATCGATATCGCTCGAGCAACAGAGCAAGGTTGTTCGGATGGTGGTCAAGCGTTCTTACTCTTTTCAGTCTTCCAATGGCAATGTTCGTTGGAGCTCTTCTCGATCTTGATTTCCAGTATTACAGGATACTTTTTGTTGTAGAGGCTCTCTTCGGAGCCGGACAGGCAGTATTCCTCTCTATCATGGCCAGGGGAATGAAGGCGGGTGTGTCTGAAAAATCAACAGGGAAGGGCATTGCTCATTTCCTCGGGAGTCTCTGGGCTGTTTTCAGAAGGGATAAGGAATTCGCCTATTTTGAGACCTTTTTTTTCCTGTACGGGATCGCATTCCTGATGATACTGCCTGTTATACCATTCTTCGCTACTGACAGGCTGGGTCTTGATTACGAGCAATACGCCATGGCAAAAGGTGTTATTGGACAGATGGGCGTGCTCTTTCTGTCACCTTTAATGGGTGTACGCCTTGAGAGACTTCATCCATTTAGATTTACAGGGATAATCTGCCTTGTTCTTGCTCTCTACCCGCTTTCAATGGCATTCGGGAACTGGATACCTGAACTGGGAACTTTCTTCTTCTATTTTGCCTTTGTGATTTTTTCAGTGGGAATGGCGGGAGTCAGAATATCATGGAGCATTTCAAGCATGCACTTCGCTCCACACGGGCAGGAAGCCACATACCAGGGACTCCATATAACTCTAACAGCTCTTCGAGCAAGTTTTGCCCCCATACTGGGAAGCGTACTCCTTCATTATTTTGGATACTCAGAAGCCTTCCTTGTCTCAACAGGGATTTTCATCATTGCCGGAATACTTTTCCTGGCAAGGTACAGGAAGAGAAGAGCAGAGGGGGCAATAGCCTGAATGAAATGGGGACACGCAGCAGAGCCTGCATGTCCCCATGGGGTGATGTTTACTTCCTGGCTCTAGTGGGTGTCCCCTTACCGCTAGAAGTTTATACCAGCTGTAAGACCGAGCCAGGTCTCGTCGAAGTCGAGATCAACTAAGTGGTATTTCAGACTTGCTTCGATGTCCATGCCTCCGGTGGGTAGGATCATTCCAACGTTACCGTAGGCACCAAACTTACTTTCCGTGTTATCGACCTTATCCCCCCCATAATTAGTGAAACTCACTGATGTTATGTGAAGAGCAAGACCTCCGCCATAGAAGATCGGCCCGGAATAAGTGCGGATTCCGGCCAGCAATGGAATCATGTTTGCTGAATAGTCGGTTGCCCCGGGTAATCCATCATTGCTGAGAGGAGCATAGCTGACACTTCCCTCAATGGCGAACATCGGCAAGTGCGCGAGAATATCCACGCCGAAGACAGGACTGGTATTAAATCGATCCAGATCATCCCCTGTCGGTATTAACACACCGGCATGACCGCCGAATTCAACAAGGCCAGAGAAAGCGGAGAAGGAAGCTGCAAGAAGAACGATCAGCAGAAATTTCATATTTCACCTTTCTGTTCTTGAGTGTTAATATTATTCTAGAATATGGGATTATTGGAGTCAACTATTTCTGTCATTCAGATAAATCTTCAGATCGGCTGTTTTTCTTAGTTCCAGCACTCTCGGTCCCTTTGCCGAAAAATCACCATCCGGTTGTATTAAAACAAAATCAACTCCTGCTGCTTCAGCAGCGCGCATATCACTTCCGATGCTGTCACCGATAAATAGTGTTGCTTCCGGTGTTGAATCAGCGAGTCTCATGGCCAGCTGCAGTATCGCAGGGTCAGGTTTGGCGTATCCAACCTCGCAGCTCACAACCAGGAGGTCCAGATATTCCATCAGTCCCGCCTTCACCAGCCTCTTCCTCTGAACCGGTCCCAGACCATTTGTAACAATTCCGATTGTATGGTTTGTTTTCAGTGAGATAAGCAGGTCTATTACTCCGGGGAGCGCCTCCCCGTGCTTCGACATTGCTTCGAA
>DAOWAG010000230.1 GCA_030634715.1 Candidatus Aegiribacteria sp.
AAGATAATTCGTGAGTCCGACGAAGGCTTCCTCATATGCCAGTGCTCTGTCAGGAAGGGCTAGAGTACCTGTTCTATAGGCATGATTCTTGGCAAAGTAATCGTTCAGCATTTCTGCAGCTCCGCCATATGTCATGTAATTTGGTGTTAACCTTCCTACCCAGATTTCAGGTGCTTCATTGCTGGCTGATTCATACAGACCGTCGGAATCCGGATCGCTCCAGGTTCCGTTCATATCCATCAGAAAGACATCTACGGGATACTCACCGAAACTTGAATCCATCCATCCGGTGGGAATGTCACCAATGCAGATCGCTCCAACTAGATCACCGAGAGCATATTCAGCCTTAAGATCATTCCTGATATCAACCGCTGTGCCGCC
This sequence comes from Candidatus Aegiribacteria sp., assembly GCA_030634715.1. Next base: position 382 of record DAOWAG010000230.1, read on the forward strand.
TGAGATCAGCCAGATCTCCACAATGTATCCCTCAGCTTCAAGATCTGCCTGGAAAGTGGTTAGTGAAGCGCTGATATCGGAATTAATTTCTTCCTCCACCAGAAGAACGACTTTCTCTGCGTCCGATCCACAGGTTTGAGCGGTTACGGTCCGGAGATATGCTCCCCTGTCTCCGGTAATCGCGATGCGGTCAGCGGTGGTCATCGGCATTCGACCTCTTGAATCCATGTACTGAATAGGTATTCCTTCGGGAACCGCCAATCCGGAAGAAACCAATACGAGGACAATAGTGAGTGCGAGAGTAAACCGATTCACAATTTTCTCCTATTCCAGCGATCCTACCTCAGCTTCTACCGCTTCAAGTATTTCGCAAGATTTGACTACTTCTGCCATTCTGGTGTGATCAGGATAAAGAGGTCGATCCTCACCAAGATGTTCTACATGTTTTCTAATCACATTATACGCTGCGGAAACACCCCTGCCGGGTTTATGGTTCCTCTGATCAAGTCCGTCTGCCGCCGCGATCAATTCAATGCCGAGTATACCGTATGCATTTTCCATAATCTGGTGATTCTGGATGGCTGTATTCATTCCCATGCTCACGAAGTCTTCCTGATCCGCTGCAGCGGGAATCGAAGCACAGGCTGAAGGCGCTGAAAGCGCTCTCTGTTCAACAATGAGCATCCCTGCCGTATACTGACTGAGCATATGACCGCTGTAGAGTCCGGGTTTCTCCGCGAGGAAAGGTGTCAGTCCAACGGAAAGCGCTGGATTAAGAATCCTGTTCAACCTTCGCTCTGACATAACCGAGACCATTGTAATAGCAACACCCATCATATCCATGGGAAGAGAGACTGGAGTTCCCTGGAAGTTTGCCCCGGTAAGCACGATATCCTCATCAGGGAAGAATACAGGGTTATCGCCGACTCCGTTCAGTTCTATTTCGACCTGACTCCTTGCATATGCAAGCGCGTCATGCGCAGCACCGATAACCTGAGGGGTGCTTCGCATGGAGTAGGCGTCCTGAACCTTTTTCTTTCCGCCTTCGAGAAGCTCGCTTCCTCCAATACATCTCATAAGAGCGTTCGCTGTTCGCACAGCACCGGAAAATCCTCTGGCTTTGTGAAGCTTCTCATTATAGGGCTTGAAATTGGCGATAAGAGCTTCAAGGCTCATAGCGGCGGCGATTTCCGCCTGTTTGAGCCACCTGTTCATATCATACAGGTGAATGGTATTCATTGCGTTGAGAACGTTTGATCCGTTGATTGTCGCAAGACCATCACGTGCATGGAATATTTCGGGTTCAAGCCCGGCACGCTTGAGAGCTTCCTTTCCAGACAGAAGCTCACCGTTGTAATAAGCTTCCCCCTCACCAATGACTACAAGCGCAATCTGAGACATAGGCGCAAGGTCACCACAGGCGCCCACAGAACCCTTCTGGCACACAAATGGAGTCACACCCCTGTTAAGCATGTTAATAAGGAGTTGTGTAATCTCAAGCCTCATCGCTGAATGTCCTTTTGCATGAACATTCACTCGTGAAACCATCGCTCCTCTGACATACTCAAGCGGAGCAGGATCACCAATTCCAGCCGCGTGATTGTAAACAAGGTATTTCTGGAACAGTTTAATCTCTTCATCATTCAGCAGTGTCTCCGAGAATTCACCAATACCGGTGTTCACGCCGTACATGATCTCTCTGGTTGCCAGCTTTCTGTCAATCATGCCGCGGCAGTTCCTGATTCTCTCCTCAGCAGCGGGTGAAAGTTCAACCTGTTCCCCGTGCCTTGCGACTCTTATCAGTTTTTCAACGGTTAGACCGGTCCCATCGATTACGATTGCCATCTAGTTTTCCTCTCTGGAATGCTATGTATGTGATATTTTGAAAAATCAGAGCATTTAATACAAACACCTACAAGAATATGTACTATGATACAAAGACAGAATCCGGGCAATAAGTTTAACCGGCAATGAATGATTGACATCAAGAAGATACATTACGATGAATTAATTAATTCAATGTTGACTGAAAGGGAATATCTATGAAATCAATCGATGGTCAGCCAAATGCAATCTTGAATGGCAAATATCAGAGACGTACAGGATTACTTCTGATAACAGATATCGGCAGTACAACCACAAAGGCTCTTCTCCTCGCTCGCGGATCGGATAACGAATTCAGATTCGTCTCCATGGCGGATGTACCCACAACAGTTGAAAAACCGGATGAGGATGTATGCATCGGAGTCTCCAGAGCAATTCAAAAACTGGAATCCCAAACTGGAGAGTTGCTTTCCAGGGGAAAAGGCATGCCCTCAGTACCATATCTTACGACTAGTTCCGCAGGTGGAGGTCTTCAGATGCTTGTCTTCGGGTTAACCTCAACGGAGACCGGCAGAATCGCGGAGAATACGGCATGCGGTGCCGGTGGTGTCATTCTCAGAACGATTACCATCGATGATGAACTTCAGGCAGCAGAGAAAATGTTTTACATACAGGAACTTCATCCTGACATGATCCTACTAGCCGGAGGAACGGACGGAGGAGCAGTAGCCGGAGTCATACGGCTCGCAGAACTGCTGACCCTTGCAGATCCCAAGCCCAAGTTCAGGCAGAACATGAAGATCCCTCTGATCTTCTGTGGAAATAGAGAGGCCAGATCAT
>DAOWAG010000407.1 GCA_030634715.1 Candidatus Aegiribacteria sp.
ATGCTTCCTGAAGGTCATCAGGATTGAATTCCCCGTTCTCATCCGGCATCGAGATAAGTTCACCCGTGCCGCTGTAAATGGAAGGAATGGCATAGCTGGGATTTACATGGTCTCTGAACTGATGGTAGAAATCAGAGCTCCAGATTAAATCGGTATCAGCTGATTCACCCGCGATCTCTCTTGCCGCGTTCGAGTATTCAGGAACTGATAGATCATCAGCAAAACCAGCAAAGAAAGCTGTTATCTCATATATCCTTTTCCACTTATTCAGAAGCAACTCACCATCCGCTTCAACAGTGCTGAGATCGGAGACAATCAGAAGCGCGCTGGCGGTCATTTCCCTCGCATCCTCTTCGGATACGATGTAAGCAGCTGTCTGACCGTGAGGCTCTCCTCCGTTGAGCAGAAGAGTCAACCTTCCGAGCCACATCATAGCCTTGAAATATCTCTCCAGACCCTCACTGGCTGTGTAGTGACCTCTTGGGACATACTGCGAGTAGTCCTCTCTGTATCCGAAAATCGGGCTGTCTTCAAAACCGAGGTGTCGTTCGATAAGCTCTAATTCCCTTTCAACCGCATCGGCAATTGACGGATCCGATCTGAAGGAAGGATCGAGTAAAGAGAGCGGTACAGCGAAAAACGCTGCATTCAGAATACAGCCACGATCCAGATTTCTTGTGTAAAGATTATCGCATACAATCAATAGATCTTCGTAAAGGTGTTTCTCCTCGAGATTCTGCAGAATCTGATCAAAGAAGATATGCAGCATATGCAGAGGTATGCCCGAAGAGACATAAACCGGCTGATCCCAATCAGAGACAGTTTCATACGCAGTTATCGGATTATCCGTGCTGTAGAAAGCATTGAAAACGATAAATCCGTTTTCCAGAAGATTTTCCGGTGCATCACTAATTCCCGCACTTCTGAGAACCTGACTGAGATTGAATACTTCCGATGCTTCTACCGGAAGCCCGAGAATTGACATGTCAGGTTCTACAATACTGCTGACCGGTTCGTAGAATCGGTCGGCAAATGAAGCTGCCACTTCAACCTCCTCCTGGAAGTAGAGATCTTCTGAGTCGATGATTTGATGTCCTATATGAGAAGATCCCTCCTCAGCACTGCAACTTGATGCGAGAATAAGTGTAATGATCAACATAGTATGGATTCCAGTTCTCATAAGGTACTCCTATCGTTTTCGGATAATACATACATTGACAATTCTTTATTCCTTGGCAATAGACGTTATAGGATCAAACAGTTAACGAATGGGTTATCAAATGGCAATTGTGGAACACAGCAATTGAAGAGATAGATACTGATCGAATGAACATAGGGATTGGAGGGGAATAATGAGAATAACTGCTGCAGCATTGCTGTTCCTCACTGCTCTTGCTTCTGCCGGTAATGTTTTTGTCTGTGAGTATGAATACCAGGCAGATCTTTCTGTATATGTGGTCGAGTATGAATATCAGGCTGACCTTTGCGTATATGTTGTTGATTACGAATACCAGGCTGATGATGAAGACGAGCTCTGGTATTTTGTTGATTACGAATATCAGTCCGATATTGAGATATACTACGTTGAATACGAGTATCAGTCAGATCTGTGTGTTTACTTTGTTGAATATGAATATCAGGCC
>DAOWAG010000066.1 GCA_030634715.1 Candidatus Aegiribacteria sp.
AGGATTCAGTTCTGGAGGGTTTGAAGGCGCTTGGATCCTGCAGGTGGGTTCTAGTTCACGATGCCGCTCGTCCTCTGATATCAGACGGGATTATTCGCCGGGTTATGAGGGGAACAGTGGAAACAGGAGCAGCAGTGCCTGTGATATCAGTTAGAGATACTGTTAAGAGAATATCTTCTCATGGTGCTGTCAGCGGAACTGTTCCCAGAGATGATCTGAGACTGAGTCAGACACCTCAGGGATACAGAATGGATGTACTTGAAAAAGTTCTCTCCTCCGCGAATGGTGTCGTTACAGATGAGTGTTCAGCGATGGAGCAGGCAGGACACGAAGTTCTGGCTGTTAATGGTAATATTCGGAACATGAAGCTTACTGATCCATCGGACTTTGCGATTATTGAGTCGCTTGTGTCCGGGAAGACGGAATCCCGGAACGGAATCGGGCTCGATTTCCATCCTTTCGCCGCTGGCAGACCTCTCTTTGTTGGTGGATGCAGTATTGAAGAAGACGTTGGACTTTCAGGACATTCAGATGGTGATGCCGTCCTGCACGCAATTGCTGATGCGCTTCTTTCCGCTTCCAGACTCGGAGATATCGGTATTCATTTCCCGCCTGTTGAAGAGAAATGGAAAGACGCTGACAGCGCGGATCTTCTGAGGACTGTTTCCAGTCTCATCTCAAATGATGGATGGACTATCAAACAGATTGATGTTACCGTGATCTCCAATTTGCCCAGAATCGCTCCCATTCGAGATCAAGTAATAAGAAGGATTGCAGGGATACTCGGTGTAGCACCGGATACAGTCTGGGTTAAGGGTACAACAACAAACACTCTGGGAGATATTGGAAAAGGTAAGGGACTGGGTTGTATGGTTATGGCAGTTATCACCCGCTTTATTCCCGAAGCAGTATCCGAAAATAAGGGAAATCAGTGATTGAGCAGATTCTTGAATATCTGTCGAACAATCCGCCCGGTATCTGGGCAGGACCACTGCTGGGTATAATTGCTTTTGCTGAGACTCTCTTTCCGCCACTTCCGGGAGATATTCTTTTCATTATTCTGGCAGGCTGGGCAATGGCCGGTGGTCTTTCCTTCATTCTTGCGGCTTTGTTCGGTGTAGCCGGGTGTTTTCTCGCAAGCTGTATTCTGTTTTTTATCGGGCATTCACCCGGCAGGAAATTCGTGGATGGATGGCTCTCCAGAAAGGTTAACCCCATACGTGTTGAGAAAGCCAAATTACTTATCAAGAAACACGGTCCACTTGTTCTAGCGGGAAGCCGATTTATTCCCGGTGTACGATCCCTGCTCGTTCTAATAGCGGGAACGTCCGGTATGCGGTTTGCTTTGGCAGCTCTTCCTGTCGCAATAAGCGCGATTGCATGGTACATCATTCTTTCGGTTGCCGGTTCAATACTCGGTAACAATCTGGAGGCTGTTGAAGGATTCATGAAACAGTTCGAAGTTTGGATATGGATTCTTCTTGCTGTCATTGTAGTCGTTCTCATGTTGATGAAACGGCTGGACAAGCGAAGGCAGCAGGAATGAAGATACTTTTTGCCACTGCGGAAGCTTATCCATTCGCGTGTACAGGCGGACTTGCAGGTGTTACCGGATCTTTACCTGTTGCCCTGGAACGTATCGGTCACTCAGTGAATCTGATCATGCCCTTTTATCGAGACATAAAAAATCTTGATGATTACGAGTGGATTGGAGATAGGTTCTTAACCTCAGCCGGTGAGAAATTCGGTCTTGCTCAGACAGTACTTCCCGGAAGCGATGTAACTGTATACCTGATAAGCAAGGATGAATACTTCGACAGACCGGGGATCTATGGTCCGGATGATGACAGTGCCTATCAGGATAATGCGGGTAGATTCGCATTTTTTTCAAGAGCGACTGCTTCCTTCCTGGAGAATTTTGAAGAAACTCCGGATATACTGCACTGTCATGATTGGCAGACAGGTCTGGTTCCAGCTTACATTCGGAGCTTTCGAAAACCCGCTGTTGTTTTCACGGTTCATAACATGCGTTATCAGGGGAATTATCCTCCCGAGGAGTTCGCTTCTACATTCCTGCCCTGGTCTTTATTTACGGTAGACGGGCTGGAGTTTTTTGGAACTTTCAGCTTTCTCAAATCAGGAATCGTCTTTTCTGATCAAATAACTACTGTAAGCAGTTCTTATGCAAAGGAGATTCAGACTCCAGCGTTTGGTGAGAGTATGGATGGAATATTCCGAGCACGCTCGGACAGACTTACGGGGATACTAAATGGAATTGACTATAGAATCTGGAATCCATCAACAGATCCCGCGATAGAAGCTTCTTACAACGCAGATTCGATCGGACCGAGGAGCATCTGTCGGAATGAACTTATCAGACAGCACAATCTCGGCAAGAATAATGACAGAATGATTATCGGGATCATATCCAGGCTTACCGAACAGAAGGGGCTGGACCTGCTTTTTCCCATAGTCGACAGACTTATTCGGGAAGGGTTGAATTTTGTCATCCTCGGAACCGGAGAAAAGCGCTACATGAAGAAATTAACCGAAATTTCAAGAAAGAATCCAGGCAGAATCTCAGTAACTCTGGATTACGATGAAGAAATGGCTCGATCGATATTCGCGGGATGCGACCTCTTTGTCATGCCCAGTAGATTCGAACCGTGCGGACTTGCGCAGATGATGGCCATGCGGTACGGGGCTGTGCCTCTTGTCAGAAAGACAGGTGGACTTGCTGACACGGTGATCGATGAGAGGGACAATGGTTTCGGTTTTGTTTTTGATAAACCGGATCCGGATGAACTGTTGAATACAATCCTCCGGGCACAGCGGCTGTTCGGGAACGGGCGCAGGTGGACCTGGCTGTCAAAAAAATGTATGAAGCAGGACAATTCCTGGGACAACCGGGCTGAACAGTATGTTAAGGTTTACGGCGAAGCAGTTGAAACAAGGAGGAGAAGATGAGAGTTCCAGAGAAAACCGTTGAATCTCTCCTTTCCGTATGCACTCAATTCTGGCAGACCGATCGCGCTTACACACTCCTTAAGAATAACAGAACTGCCGGGATTGTTATGATTGCCTCTGTAATAGTAATTTCTGTATCCGGTTACATTCCAACACTGCTCATTAATTGGGCTGAAGTACAGGAAGAATGGACTGATGAGAGGATGCCTGAACTGATAGACCAGGAATTTACTCCTGTACAGGCAGACAGTGTAATTGCAAGTGAACTTTATGAAATGCGCGGAATGATGGAAAGTCTACCGCTTGCAAGACTTATTGAGAGAGGGTTGATCGCTGTCATTGGTGCCCTGGCAGCTTTTGGAATAGTATTCGCGGTTGAGTCCAGGAAGGTTGGGAGGCTTGGGGATTACATAACATCTGCTGTGTTGTCTCAGTCTGCATACATGCTTACCGGTATGTTGCTGATTGTTGTTGTTACAATGCTGAGAATACCTCCAACTGTTAGACTGAATCTTGCAGTGCTAATTCCTGTTGATACACTTTCTCCATCAAGAATTCACGTTTTCCTGTTCACATTTCTCAGCAATATTGATATCCCTTCAATTGCAGCGCTTCTTCTCTGGGGAAGGGGTCTTTCAGCAATGCTTGGACGAAGTCATTCATGGGGAATCAGACTCTGTATTTCAGTATACATAATTGGAATCTTGCTTATTTCTTTACCGGTGATGTTCGCGCCGGTGGCGTAAAAGGAAGGGTGTTGACCGAATGAGAATAATATCGATATTGTTACTTTTTATGGTTTCAGTACTGTTTGGACAGGAAGATGCGCTTGTTCTGGACCTTTCCGGCTGGGTTCAGCTGGCTTTTGAGAATTCCCCTGATATCGACAGGTCGTCAGCGGATCTGTTTTCTGCGGATGCTGCCGTATCTTCGTCTTCATCATTTCTATGGCCCTCGCTCACATTCAGTTCTTCGGCAGGGCATTCATGGAGTTCAACGCCTGATATGGGCGGAGGCTACACAGATACAGATAATTCCTCATGGTCATTGTCAGGCAGACTTTCTCAGGAAATTCTGGCAAGCGGAGGCAGAAACTGGCTTATGCTGTCCGGCAGCAGGCACTCCCGAGAGGCTTCCAGATATGATCATGACCAGGTCAGGCTGGAATTGACAATGGATGTGATAGTAGCTTACTACGGTGTGATAGAATCCATTGGTCTTTATTCTACATCCGAGAAAGCTCTTGATAGAACCAATGAACAAATGCGAAGAATCCAGTCCTTGTATGATCTTGGAGCCGCTACGAATCTTGAACTCATTCAGACTGAGGTTCAACAGAGTCGTGACAGTCTTACACTGCTTCAGAGAAGGCAGGCAGTGTCGAATGCTTACGCCCTTCTTTATCAGACAGCTGGACTTGTTGGCTCGCATACAAAGGTAAATACTCATGCGGTTCTTCAGCCTGTATCAAGAAATTCAGCATTGAATTTCAGCGCTGATCTGTCCAGGAACAACTCACTTGCGGCTGCAAGGGAAAGACTGACTGAAGTTCAGCTCTCATATGAAGCATACAAGCGTTCATACTGGCCATCGCTCAACGCTAGCGGAAACTGGAACTGGAGTAACGATGAACTTGAATTCGACGATTTCACTGATAGAGACAGCTGGAGCATTTCTCTGACAATGAGCTGGACTCTGTTTGATGGGTTCAGCAGAGAAAGCGGAATTCAATCATCCAGGGCTTCAGTTCTAAGGCAGCAGGCATCATATGAATCACTGAACAACTCGCTCACAACTGCTGTATTGACATCACGGAACGATCTGATCAGTTCTATTGAAACCTGGCAGTTGTCACTGGAGATTCTGAATCAGGCAGAAGAACAGCTGCGGCTTTCAGAGATGAGTTATGACCTTGGCAGTCTTCCCCTTCTGGATCTGCTTGATGCTCTGTCTGGCGTGTCTGATGCTGAGGCTTCTGTTGAATCCGCGATAACTTCCAGCCTTATAGCTGAAGCAAGACTCCTTGTTCTTCTTGGGCAGGTGCCCAGAATCGGGGAATAATAGAGAATGCATGCAATGGAATTCGAGTTAGTGGAATCCATGAATTATGGAGTATTATTTGAATAGTATTAACCGAAGCAAGGGGTTGAGGATCAGGAAAAACTTACTTCCGCTGCTTCTTCTTGTTCTGGCGGGTTGCCTGTCTGCCGGTAACAAATGGCAGCGGCACGGTGTGAATTTTTCTCTAACGCGACCAGGCACATTTGAAGTAGTTACGGTGTTTCCGATAATCTGGGACATTCGAAGTACAGGACATGTATATAGAGAGTATCTTGATGCGTACGGTTTTCCTCACCGCGAGGATCCTGTTCTTTCCCTTCTCGTGGAGGCACAGGAAAGCGGTTTCAATACAGCGATTGTAAGATCTGAACTCTGGTATCAGGATGTTCCTGAACCCTACGGGGCCGGCAACGATATTTTTGCTGAAACTGCGAACGCTATTCGTGAAACAGGCATGAACGTTATCGTTGGAGGTTTCTGGACAAATTTCTGGAAGACCGAACATAATGATGCTGTTGTTGAGTATCTATACGAATATGTTCGTCAGACTGCTTTGATGTATGATGGTGACGTGATCGGTATTTTCGGATTTGATGAGCCTGCCGTGAAATTTCTTGAAAATCCTGATAACGGACATCGCTGGCTGGGAATGGTGTGTGATTATTCCACCGAGTGCAGAGAACGCATTGGTCTTCCATTTACATCGTTCATTTCAAAACATGGGAATTACGTTTCCGGTGTCTGGGTGCCTTACAGCGATACAACAAGCGTCCTGAACAGGTTTTCAAGATTCCTGGACATGATTACCCTCAACATGTATCCGGTTAAGAACAACGATCGAAGGACCAGAACCTTCGAGATGAACACCGACAGTATACTGTTCTGTGGCGCAACTAATCTGCTGCCTTCACTGTCGCCCTATTATGAAGTGTTCTGCGATCAGGACGAGTTCTACATGGTTAACAGTGTAGATGAAGGATACAGCTTCCAGGTTTTTGAATACACCTGGAGTTATGATTTCGAGGAATTTGAAATAAATCTGACATGGGAAGTTGATCTCCCCTTTGAGCCAACTGATGTGGCAGCAAGTGATTTCAGAGCTTCCGATATCGGTATAAGGGCTGGAGGAAATCACTATATCAATGGCGCTGTTGTGCTGTGGGACAGTCTTTCTCAAGCAGATGAGGCTGTTGTTGTTTATTTTGACGGAACAGAAATCGTACTTTCTCGATTGCCTGATTTTCAGGGGTCTGAAACTGCGAGACCACTGGCTTTCTGCGTTGGTGAAACAGGATATCGGGGGAATGGAGGAATATTTGACGGCATAATCGGTAGAAGCAACACTGCAATCATGGGAGTTTATATCGATGAAGGCGGTGAAGTTTCCATTAATATCTTTTCCAGAACGGAGTGGGGGCAATTTCAGCTGGACATCCGCGATCCTATTCAAATATCCTGCATTGCTCCAGACGAAGTTGTGTGGGGAAGGTTCTGGCATGGATCAGAAAGTGAGGACTGGCTGAATAATGATGACTGTGGATTCATACTGCTCGAAGAGAGTGGACACTATATAACAGTTCGACCAGGGAGCGGTGAAGAAAACTGGACACTTATTCCTGAAGACGGGACACACTTTGGAAACCTTTTTGGCGAGAATTACGAACCTGTATCCATATTCATCACCCGTGATGACTCAAGTGAACCACAGTGGTCAGCAGGTATTGATTATATCTCCGCTGTCTTTGAAGACAGATTCATTCGCTCACGGAGCAGTGATGGAGAGCCATGGTTTGCAGATGTGAGGGAGCTGGAGATTCTTGGCGATTATTCGGATATTATTTC
>DAOWAG010000141.1 GCA_030634715.1 Candidatus Aegiribacteria sp.
ATCAGCTGCCTGAAAGTATCGGAGGCTTGATGAACGTCAGAATTGGTCAAATTCTTCTTGATTCCGGGATTATATCGAACAAACAGCTTGAAAAAGCTCTCAATCAGCAGATTGAAGGCGGCGGCAGACTTGGATACTATCTTGTCAACAATAATTCCATTTCGGAAACTGATCTCAATAAATATCTTGCAAGGCAGCAGAATATTGAAAGCGCCAATCTTGATGAATTAGATATTGATGAAAACACCATTCACCTGATATCCGCTGAAATCGCGCGGAGGTATGAAGTCATACCTATCGAAATTGTCGGTAGAAAATTAATTGTAGCCATGACTGATCCTAACAATCTCTTTGCGATTGATGATCTGAGATTCTCACTCGGGATGGATATTGAGCCGCATATAACCGCATCCAGCATGATTCGCAAAGCTATTGCAAAGTATTACCCTGATTCTGAGGCGCTTGTTGCCGTTGATGATAGTGGCAAGGTTGGAAGCACGGTTCAAACGTCTATTACAAACATAGATGAAAGTAAGATCGAAGATGTTGACATGCTCGTGGGAGACGAAGTCTTTGAATCAATGATCATTGAGAATGCTGATGAGGAAGAATACGATGATGAGGATATTGATCTTGATATATCAGACTCACCTGTAGTTAAACTTGTAAACAGTTTAATAGCTGATGCTGTCCGCAGAGGAGCAAGTGATATACATTTTGAGCCTTTTGAGCGGTATGTCAGGGTTAGATTCAGAATTGATGGAGTATTGCATGAGGTAATGCGACCCAGCAGAAAATACCGTGCAGCAATGGTCAGCCGGTTGAAGATTCTTGGCGGCATGAATATCGCGGATCATCATCTTCCGCAGGATGGACGACAGAAAATTCTGGTTGGAAACAGATTCGTTGATTTGCGACTTGCCACTCTCCCGACCCTGTTCGGAGAGAAGGTCGAAGTCAGGCTTCTTGATCGATCCAAAGTCGTTCTTGATCTGGAGAAACTTGGCTTCGAGGAAGAACCCCTGAAAATATTCAGAAAGGCCATAAGAAGGCCTTTCGGTATCGTTCTTGTGACAGGTCCCACAGGATGCGGAAAAACAACAACACTCTATTCCGCTCTTACCGAACGGAATGATGTCGAAGTGAACATCATGACCGCTGAAAACCCGGTTGAGTTCAATCTGAAGGGAATCAATCAGGTTCAGATGAATTCCGACGTAGGATTGACATTCGCGAATGCCCTCAGAGCCTATCTCAGACAGGATCCCGATATTATCATGGTTGGAGAAATCAGGGATAAGGAAACAGCTGAAATTGCTATTAGAGCAGCATTGACAGGGCATCTGGTTCTTTCAACAACCCATACAAATGATGCTCCAAGCACGATTAACAGGCTCATTGATATTGGAACTGAACCGTTCATGCTCAGCACCTCACTGGCATGCATCGCTTCACAGCGATTGATCAGGAAAATTTGTTCTAAATGCAAAACTGAAATTCGTGTTCCTGACGAAGTGCTTTCGGACGCCGGGATTGATCCGGAACGATTCCGAAAAGTAAAGCTGTTCGAGGGTACAGGATGTTCTAACTGTAACAATACCGGATACAAGGGCCGGATAGGGATTTTTGAAGTTATGAGCATCGATGAAGAAATGAGACAGCTTATAGAGGGTGATGCCAACAGTATTGAAATAGAAAAAGCTGCATTGTCAAAGGGTATGATAAATCTGAGGGAATCCGCTCTTCGGAAACTTGAGCGCGGAGAAACTACGTATGACGAAGTGATAAGAGAAACGATATCGAATTACTGATGGAGGAATAAGTGTTAAGCAGACTGGGAATGATGCTGCTTGAATCAGGAATGGTCAGCCAGGATGAGCTGGATCAGATAATCAGGGAATATGGTTCCGGTGAAATTGAACTTGCCGATCAAATGATTATAATGGGAATAGCACCGGAGGATCTGATCACTGAGTTTCTTGCTGAAATATATACTGTTAAACCTGTATATCTCAATGAGGTAACAGTTGATTACAGGCTTGCTGAATCGATTCCGGAAGACATTGCCCGGAAATATCTGCTAACACCTGTCAAAGTGGATAGAGACTATTTTTACATAGCGATGGGATCTCCGGGGGATCTGTACGCGATTGATGAAGTGAAATTCGCTACCGGTAAGGAAGTTATCGTTTACGCTTCAGCGCCACCTGCCGTAAGAAGAGCACAGGATGAACTATATGGAAAAGCTGATGCGCTTGTTTCTGTAAAGGATCAGATCGACGATTACAGCAGTGAACTTGATGAGCTTGAGATTGTCAGATCTCTGGAGCCTGAGGAAGAAGAGGATTTCGATTCGGATCTGGAAGATGAATATGCTGGAGCAGTAGATGGCCCTATTGTCGGATTTGTGAATGAAATTATAACAAAAGCTGTTCGGACAGAGGTTAGTGACATACATATTGAACCCTATGAGAATTTCCTCCAGATAAGATACAGACGTGATGGAGCCTGTTTTGTCGTTAGGAAGCTTCCCAAGAAAGTTCAGCCACAGATTCTCAGTCGATTCAAGATCATGGCCAACATGAATATCGCTGAACGCAGAAAGACTCAGGATGGTCGAATAAAAGCCAGAATCGATGGAAGATGGATTGATTTCAGAGTAAGCGCGGTTCCCACAGTCAACGGAGAAAAAATAGTTCTCAGGATACTTGATAGAGGAAGCCTGGAGTTCGATCTCAGAGAACTTGGCTTCCCTGAAGAAGCCCTGAAGGTCTTCCTGCAGGGCGTCAATTCCCCCTTTGGAATCGTTCTTGTTACCGGACCTACCGGGAGTGGAAAAACCACAACACTTTATTCAGCACTCAGTTCGCTGAATACGGATGATAGGAATATCCATACCGCAGAGGAACCTGTTGAATACAGTATTGAGGGCCTCACTCAGACGCAGATTGATTTCAGTATGGGGTACGATTTCTCCACTGCCCTCCGCGCAATTCTAAGGCAGGATCAAAATATCATTATGGTCGGTGAGATCCGAGACCTTGAAAGTGCTTCGATTGCCATAAAAGCAGCGCTGACAGGACACCTTGTATTTTCCACCATTCATACGAATGACGCTCCAAGCACAGTAAACAGACTTGTTGATATTGGTATAAAGCCGTTTCTTGTGGCTTCTGCAGTAAGAACCATCATGGCTCAAAGGCTGGTCAAGAAAATATGCAAGCACTGCAAAACACCTCATAAGCACAGCGACAAGGAGTATCGAGCCGCGGGAATTGATTCTAAGGAGATGAAAGGTTATACAACATATATAGGGAAAGGCTGCAGCAAATGCAGCGGTACCGGTTACAGGGGAAGGATAGGGCTTTACGAAGTCCTTTCGATTGACAAGAGGATAAAACAGTCTATCATTGATAGAGTCACTGCTGGAGAACTGAGAACTATGGGTGTTGAGAACGGAATGAGAACACTCAGAATGGATGCAGTCGAAAAATTGAAAGCCGGCATTACCACGCTGGAGGAAGTAATGCGAGTAACCACGGAAGATGAACCGGGGATTCTCGAGGCAGCCGCGGCGAATAAATCCGGAACCAAGCGGCATAAAGGGGAAGGGAATTTGGCCTGATATGATTATTAAGACTCTTTTAAAGGAAATGATGGAGAGACGCGCTACAGACCTTCACCTTACAGTAGGAACACCTCCCGTTGTCAGAGTAGATGGTGAACTTGACAGAATGGAGTACGATCCGCTCACTGCGCAGGATACTCAGAATCTTGTTTACAGTCTGCTGAAAGACGAGCAGAAAAAAAGGTTTGAACTGGAGAAAGAACTTGATTTCGCTTTCGGGATCAAAGGGCTTTCCAGATTCAGGGCGAATGTATTTCTTCAGCGCGGCTGCGTGGCATGTGCCATAAGGTCGATTCCGCACGAAATACTCGGGTTTGACGAACTCGGCCTGCCTCCGGTAGTCAGTATTCTCGCTGAGAAACGCCAGGGTCTGATTCTGGTGACAGGTCCAACTGGATGCGGCAAGTCCACTACACTGGCCTCTATCATCCGTAAGATAAATACATCAAGGCATTGTCATATAATCACAATTGAAGATCCTATCGAATATGTTCATCATCATGACAAGGGCATTATCAATCAGCGCGAGATAGGACAGGACACCACCTCCTTCGCCAATTCGCTTCGATACGTTTTAAGGCAGGATCCAGACGTTGTACTCATAGGTGAGATGAGGGATATGGAGACAATGCAGGTTGCTCTTAACATTGCCGAGACAGGGCATCTTACAATGGCTACCTTGCACACCAATTCAACTTATGAATCAATTAACAGAATCATCGATTCGTTCCCGGCTCAGAGTCAGGATCAGGTCAGGAGCCAGCTCTCGTTTGTGACTCTTGGTGTTTTAACACA
>DAOWAG010000145.1 GCA_030634715.1 Candidatus Aegiribacteria sp.
AAAACATGGCCATACTGGCCTCGTCCGCCTGTTTGCTTCCTGTGCTTATAGGATCCCTCAGCCGTTTTGCTGATGGTCTCGTGGTAGGCTATTTTCGGTTTGAATGTTTCCGTTTCCACACCTGTGGTTTCCTTTAATCTGCTCAGCATAACCTTCAGATGCAGGTCACCCATTCCAGAGAGAGTTGTCTGACCGATCTCCGATTCATTTCTTAGAATCAGCGTAGGATCCTGAGCCGCAAGTCTTGAGAGACCCGAGCCCATCTTGTCTTCATCCCCCCGCTTCTTAGGAGCAATTGCCACTCGGTATACAGGTTCAGGGAAAATAATGGGATTCAATATTATATGGCTTCCCTTTCCTGCCAGCGTATCGTTTGGCGATGCATTCTTCAGCTTGGCGATGGACGCAATATCACCAGTTACAAGCTTGTCTGTATCGATTCTTTTGCCGCCGCTCATGAAGTAGTAATTAGCCATACGCTCAGATGTGTTGCTTGTTGTATTCGTTACATCCTCCGTACCGCTGATTCCACCACTCATGACTCTTATAAAGACTATCTCACCCATGTGAGTATCAACTTTGCTGCTGAAGACTCTTGCCAGGAACGGAGCTGATGGATCTGGTGCTATCTCAACATCTTTCCCGCCATCGGTAGAGCATACGGGTTTTGCTTCCAGAGGAGAGGGGATGAATACCGGTAAAGAGTCAAGAAGAAAACTCTGCCCTGCTGGCGGAATTGAGAAACCGCAGAAAAGTGGAAAGAAATGTCTCGCACGGGCGGCTTTCATGAGACCGGAGTTCATTTCCTCAGGTGTCAGAGTCTCATTTTCAAAGAAGGTTTCCATAAGAGTTTCGTCTGCTTCTGCAGCCGCTTCGACAAGCTGCAGCCTGTACATTTCAAGGTCTTCTTTCGCGGAATCAGGAACAGGGATATCCTTACCCTCACCATTAACGGCTTTCCCTGTGAGTACGTTTACTATTGCTGTGAGAACGTCATTCTCCCGCACTGGGAATGTTATCGGAACCACATTCTTTGTAAGATTTTTTCTGATGTCGGAGATGACTCTATCGAAATCGGTATTGTCCCTGTCAACACGGTTAACCCAGAAGATGAGGGGTTTGTCATTATTAGCTGCGAAATCCCATGTTTTAAGCGTTCCAACTTCAACACCATCCGAACCGTCAACAACAAGCACGACTCCGTCCGCAACGACTATGCTGCCAATTGTCGAGCCGTGGAAATCTGCCAGTCCCGGTGTATCGATAATATTGATTTTATGGTCTTTCCAGTCGATTATGCCCAGAGAAGAAGAAAGACTATGCTTTCTTTCCCGGCTTTCATTGGTGAAATCGAACTGACTGGTGCCGTTGTCAACTATACCCATTCGATCCACGCCTCCGCCGACAAAAAGCAGAGAATCGCACAGGCTGGTTTTTCCCACAGATCCATGGCCGATGACTACAATTGTCCTGATCTTATCAGGTGTATAATTTTTCAAAATGGCGCTCCTGTTCCCGGACTGATTTGCATTACATAGTACTATATTTCAAGACTTCTTAAAGGAAGGTATTATTTACGCATGAATTGTGCTTCTGTCAACTCTTTGAAGCATTGGATCATTTGAGATATGAGTGAGGATAATTGAACTCAGCACGACTATTATTACTTCTAATTGGAATCGCCTTTCTGTGGTTCATAATAAGGCAGGTCATGAAGCACTGGCTCGGGGGTCCCGATCGGAATAAGCTTTACAGGGAAATGGATTCTGCGGAAAGAATGATCGAGAGGGAGGCTGGAAACAATATACCAAGGTGCCCTGTCTGCAATTCACTAACGCAGCTTTACAAGTATCCGCATATCAGAGTCTGGAGATGCTGTAACTATCCAGAATGCAGAGGTTTCGTCAAAGCGAAAAAACCGACAAGGATGAAATTCGCATCTGACTGGGACAGGAAACGAACCAGAAAATAGAGTTTAGCGGTTGCCTCATTGATATCGCATTAATAGATTGATCAATCTTTGATTTTCAATTCCGGAATTGTTAGGAGGATCGGTGTCTTTTCAGGAAAAGCGTATCAAAAGACATCCTGTGCTCGGTCAGACAGACGCTGAAAGAGTTGAGTTTACATTCAACGGACAACCTGCTATCGGAGTACTCGGGGAGGCTGTGTCATCCTCTCTCTTTGCTATCGGCATTCACATATTCGGCCATCATCATGCTGACGAAAGTCCACAGGGGATGTACTGCGCGAATGGACAGTGCTCACAATGTACTCTTCTTATTGATGGAGTTCCATTGAAGAGCTGCATCGTACCACTTGAGAGGGGAATGGATGTCAGAAGTCTTGAGGGACTGCCCTTACTGAAAGATCTTCCCGGCCCGGACGTGTCTTCTCCAGCGAACCTTCAAACCAGCGTGTTGATACTCGGCGCGGGACCCTCCGGTATGGCTGCCGCCATTGAACTCGGAAAAGCGGGAATAGACACTATAATAGTGGATGATAAGGATCGGCTTGGTGGTAAGCTTGTCCTTCAGACTCATAAGTTCTTCGGTTCCGAAGCGGACTGTTACGCCGGAACACGGGGCATTCACATAGCAGAATTACTCGCTGGGGAAATCTTAGAAATGGATTCCGTTGACATATGGCTTGATAGTATCGTTCTTGGAGTATTCAGCGATGGGACTGTCGGAATCAGATGCACTGATGGTTACAGAATAGTGAAGCCTGAGTATCTTCTTGTGGCAACGGGAGCCCGAGAAAAATCACTACCGTTTCCGGGATGTACACTTCCCGGTGTTTACGGTGCCGGTGAGTTTCAGACAATGGTTAATAGAGATCTCGTCAGGTGTGCTGAGAGGATATTCGTTGTCGGCGGGGGGAATGTGGGGCTTATCGGAGCCTATCATGCTCTTCAGGCAGGCATGACAGTGGTCGGACTTGCAGAAGCTCTTCCAGTATGCGGCGGATACAAGGTTCATGTTGACAAGATTAAAAGACTTGGAGTGCCGATATACACCAGGCATTCTGTAATCGCGGCACATGGGAGCGAACAGGTGGAAGCCGTGACAATCGCCGGGGTTGATGATTCATTTACTCCTTTGCCAGGCACCGAACGCTCGTGGGAAGTAGATACGGTGTTAGTTGCCGTCGGATTGAATCCAGTCGATGAATTTCACCGGAAAGCTCTCGATTTCGGCATGAAATCCGTGATGGCAGGTGATGCCGAAGAAATAGCTGAAGCAAGCGCCGCTATGTTTACAGGCAGGATAAGAGGTTTACAGATAGTTGCCGAACTCGGATCCAGAGGAATAAATATCCCTGATGAACTCAGGGAGAAGGCTGAAATACTTAAAAATCCCGGTGGTGAGACTTTTCCATACAACCCGCCTGAGGAAAGAACAGGAATTTTTCCGGTTCTGCACTGTACGCAGGAGATTCCATGCAACCCGTGTATGACAATATGCCCGAAGGATCTTATCGGGACGTCAGGACATCCAATTATGGGATTGCCTGAATTTCATGGTGAATGTATCGGATGCCTTAAATGTGTTGCAATCTGTCCCGGACTGGCGGTGACCCTGGTCGATTTCAGGAATTCCTCTGACAGACCGATTGTAACTGTTCCCTTTGAACTTGGAGAATGGCTTCTTGAGGAAGGTATGGAACTGACTGTCACGGAATGGGAAGGAGATATCCTCGGTAAAGCGAATCTGCTTGGATGGAAATTCGCGGCTGGATTTCCGAAGACACTTCTGCTGAAACTTCAGATCCCCGCTTCAATCGCCTGCAGAACAGCCGGAGTAATTGTTCAGGACCCCTATGAAATCAAACCTCTTCCAGTTCCATCAGAAGTGCCTGTGCCGGATACGGCTGTCATCTGCAGGTGTGAGCGAGTTACCGCGGGAGAGATTCGAGAACATATCAGAGCTGGCATAAGAGACATGAATCATCTTAAAGCTCTAACAAGAACCGGGTTTGGAGCATGTGGAGGAAAGACCTGTTCAACACTGATTGAAAGAATCTGCAGGGAGGAAGGGATTTCGCAGGAGGAAATCACCCCATTTACCGACAGACCTCTCTTCGCCGAGACTCAACTGGGCTGGTTTGCCGGAAAGGAGAACGATGATGAGTAAAGAAATTTATGATGTCATCGTCATCGGAGCCGGCAGTGTGGGAACTCCTATGGCAATGAGCCTTGCTGAGAAGGGTGTTTCGGTTCTCTGCCTTGACAGCGCCTCTTCAGCAGGTCAGGGAAACAACAAATGCGCCATCGGCGGCACAAGGGCTACGCATACAGAACCCGCAAAAGTGGCACTTGCGCTTCGGTCCCTTGAAGTATTCAGAACATGGGAGGA
>DAOWAG010000084.1 GCA_030634715.1 Candidatus Aegiribacteria sp.
AGAAAAATCGCCGTGCTTCGGATGAGGAATAGAAATCCCGACGCAATTCCAGCAGGAAAGCCTGACTTCACTGTTTTTACAGAACGCAAGGTCAGCCACATAATAAGCGGAAGCATGGAGAAATGTATGGAATCTGTCATGGCGTATGCGCTGTAATAGACGTAATAAGGATATAGAGACCAGATGAGCGCTGCTAATAGCGCCTGTTTCTTCCCCCAGTTCTCCTCAACCATCTTCCATAAAGCCCACGCACCAAGCAGCGCAAAAAGGCAATTCAGGAGAAATACCGCTCCTGTGGTCGGACCTGTAATGAGATACACCAGTGCAAGCATTAAGGGATATCCAGGTTCAATGGAAGCAGTCGGTGTTTCAACAGGCACCAATCCAAAGACATATTCAGGATCACCGCTCCACGCGGATTCAAATCTTGTTTCCCCTGTTCTCACATTCTTCAGCCATCCCAATTCCTCACTGTAGGACAATCCATCCCCGGATGCGATTCTCCCTGCGAGCCTGAGATAAATACCCTGATCACGCGGCGGTTCAGGGAAGTAACCTCCAAGA
Organism: Candidatus Aegiribacteria sp.; assembly: GCA_030634715.1. Next base: position 565 of record DAOWAG010000084.1, read on the forward strand.
TATATGAACCACGCAATTCTCGGCAGCAGGACAGCCAATACAATCAGTATGCTTTTGTGCTTCAGCAGACGGTTCAGCATTGTTTCCAGGTCACGTTGGAAAGACGAAGTGGAGGATCGATCCTGTCATCAAGAAGAGTGATGGGATAGAAAAATTCCTGCCAGTGATAATTCTTCTGGGCGGGTGGGTCTGTAAGCGCGAGCCCCAGAATGTAGGATCCCGGTTCTTCAACATCGAGCATTATCTCAATTCTGACCTCAGTTGATTCATTGAACGAAATCAGAGGTTCGTTCATCTCCAGATTGTTTGTCCCGATAATTGTCTCGCCATCTGTTCTATGGAGTGAAAAACCGGATACCACACCATCCACAGTTCCCGGAAGGCGGGTTTTAATAAGAGCCTCAACTATGATTTTCTCTCCCTTCCGGAATATTCTTGCCGGTGTGCCTGATACGTTTCGAAGGGTGACAGAATCGAACCACACTTCGCGGGTTCCCCATTCCTTCGGTGAGACTGCCGCTGCGTCATGTTTTTTTCGAACACCATCCAGATATTCAGAAAGAACAGCCTCAACTTCCCCATCCATCTGTATTCTACCATCATTCAGCCAGATAGCTCTGTTGCACAGCTTGGCAACAGCGTTCATATCATGTGAAACGAAGATTATTGTTTTTCCATTCTTTCGGAAATTCAAGATTCGCTCGTAACATTTCTCCTGAAATCGCGCATCTCCAACAGCAAGAACTTCATCAATCAGAAGAACATCCGGATCAACAGCTGTTGCCAGACTGAAACCAAGACGCATGAACATTCCATTGGAGTAGTATTTGACCGGAGTATCCATGAAACGGGTCAGTTCAGCAAATTCCGCTATCTCGGGAATCAGATTTTTCATCGTATTTCTATCTAGACCGATGAGCGAACCGTTCAGCATCAGGTTCTCCTCGCCGGTAAGATCAGGATGAAAACCAACACCAAGATCCAGCAAAGAGGCAATTCTTCCTCCGGTTTCGCAAAATCCTGATGAGGGTTCATAGATTCCGGCCAGAAGTTTCAGTGTTGTTGATTTTCCCGCACCGTTTGCGCCTATCATTGCCAGAACCTCACCCGGCTCAACACTGAATGTCACATCGTCCAGCGCTGTGAATATTTCCGTTTTCGTGCTGCGATTGAAAAGATTCAGCATCGTGTCCCGCAATGTTACAGCCCTGTCATGATATAGTCTGTATGTAAGAGAAACATTCTCCATATGAATTGCGCCCGGTTTCATCAACCTACAACTCCTTGACAACTACAGGTTCGGCTTTCCTGAAGACAACTGAACCCAGAATCAGAAACACGATTGACCAGGCGCTCAGTGAGATCCAGCACCATGCGGCTGGCCAGGTTCCAGCATAGAGTATGGAGTGCATAATCTCCATGAATCCAGCAACCGGATTGAATCTAAGAATCTGAATCAATCCTGGAGATTCGATAATATGAACTCCGATTGAATCAAGTGGATAAATTATTGGAGAAGCGTAGAACCATGCAAGAAGCAGAACTTCCACAAATTGCTTCACATCGCGATAAAAAACATTTCCGATGGATAGAAGCATTCCAGCGCCGATTGTCATTATCGTAAAAAGCAATATCGCGGGAATTAGAAGAACGATAGACAATCCGGGAGTATGTCCAAATATGATAAGTACAGCCTCCAGCACTACTAACGCAAGGACAAGATGAATCAGATTAGCCAGAACCTCAGCGATAGGAAGAGACATTCTCGGAAAATATATACTGCGGATAAGTCTGTGATTATCAAGAAGGCTGGATGTTGTGGCGCTAAGAGAAGATGAAAAGAAATTCCAGGGCAGCAATCCTGTAAGCAGAAATAGAGAAAAATGTGGAATTGCTCCGCCGAATCTGAGGATTCTCGTGAATGCGAAGTAGTAAACGATCATGCTGAAAAGAGGTTTCAGAAGAAACCATCCAAAGCCCAGAATAGAACGCTTATACCTTACTTTCAAATCCTTGGAGACAAGACTCTCCATAAGAAGCCTCAGTCTGCTGATATTCCAATCACTCATTCTGGCACCTGTTTCCTGTGGAAACTGAATTTGTTCTCTTCACCCTTCATAAGTCTTCCGATGTTTGACCTGTGCCGTACTATTATCAGAACCGCGACCAGAATCATTACCACCTGAACAGTTACCTTCCCAGGGTTGAAAAGAAATACGGCCGGAATCATGCAGACTGCTGCGCATATCGAACCGAGTGATACGTATCTTGTTAATAGCAGTATCAACACGAATACAGCAACCCCTGTTGCCACAGACAACGGCGATAGAACAAGCAGAACTCCCAGAGTGGTCGCTACTCCCTTTCCTCCATGGAAACCAAGCCATGGAGTGAATACATGCCCCAGTACGGCGCATATCGCTACAAGCGCAACAACAGTATCACTCCCCTGTGGAACATTCAGCAACCCATTTGCTGCGGCAAGTACAGGAAGCGCTCCTTTCAAAGCGTCAAGAAAAAGACCGATAAGACCATATCCTGTACCGCAGACCCGCATGAGATTCGTCGCTCCGGCATTGCCGGAACCCTCTTTTCGAATATCAGTACCCTTTAATCTTCCAAGGAGCCATGAGCACGGTACGGAACCGGAGAAAAACCCGAGAAACAGGTAGAATATATCAGGCCACAGCGTCATATCAGTGTTTTCTCTTCCTGTAGATGACCTTCATCGGAACCCCTCTCATACCCAGACATTCCCTGAGGTTGTTTTCGATGTAGCGCCGGTAGTTCTCGGGAATATCCTCCGGACGATTCGAGAATATCATTATTTTCGGAGGGCGCTGGCCAATCTGCGTAGCGTAAAATAATTTAACAGGTTTCCCTCTCGGTGAGGGTGGCTGTACTTTCTCGACTGCCTGCATGAGCTTTCTGTTTATCTCGGAAGTCGGGAGGTCCTTATTCCTCACCCGCGCAACTTCAACTACAGTGGGAAGTATTCTTCCTACTCCCTCGCCTGTGAGCGCAGAGAAGAAAATGATTGGGATCCACCTTGCCGGATGAAATCTTTGAATAATGCTGTCAATCCAGAGTTCTTTGTCAATTCCAAGATCAATCTTATTTACACCGATAACGACACCTTTGCCCATCTCCCAGGCTTTGCCGGCAATTCTGATATCCTGTTGAACAGGATACTCGGTAGCATCCATAAGGATCAGGACAACATCACCCCTTGCTATGGACTTCCACGCTCTGACAGTGCTGTAGAATTCAACATCATCCATTTTCCGTGTTCTTCTGCGAAGTCCTGCCGTGTCAACAATTCTGATATCATTATCATTCCAGGATACATGTGTATCGATGGAATCCCTTGTGGTTCCAGGAACATCTGTAACAATATGCCGATCTTCTCTGCAGATCCTGTTGACTATCGAACTTTTACCGACATTCGGCCTGCCCACAACAGCAAGAGACAGTTCATTCTCTTCAATCTGCTCAACTGCTGGAAGATCCTCTACAACAGCATCAAGCAGATCACCGGAACCAAGCCCGTGCTGTGCGCTTATCGGCCATGGCTCTCCCAGACCCAGCCTGAAGAATTCCGAAACCAGCGGAATACGCTGATCGTTATCAACCTTGTTTACGGCCAGAAAGGCTGGCAAACCAGTCTTCCTGACAAGTTTAGCAGCTTCAATATCGAATGGATGAATCCCCGATACAACGTCAACAACAAGTATTACCGCGTCTGCTTCCTCAAGAGCCAGCTGCACTTGCTCTCTGATACTCTCCTGAAAAGCATCCTCGCTTCCAGGGGCCAGACCACCTGTGTCAATTATGAAGAAATCATGTCCCGTCCAGTTAGCCAGAGTAATGTTTCTATCTCTGGTAACACCAGGAAGATCATCCACTATGGCTATTCTTCCGCCAGCAATTCTGTTAAAAAGTGTTGATTTGCCTACGTTGATTCTTCCAATGATGGCTATCGTCGGTATACTGGACAAGCTTTCCATCCTTTCTCTAGATTAACCATGATTATACGTTTTGAAGGCTTAATGAGGGAGTCTGATCCGACAATTGAAGTTTGGAGAATATATGCTTTTCACCTGTCTGTTAACCATGGTCATTTTTTCAGCATCTTCGAATATTGATGATATCATGCCAGCTTTCAGAGATTCAATCATCCAGGGTAATGGATCTGGAGCTGTAGAAATGATATCGGAACAGGCAATTCATGTTATGGATTCTGTTCTTGTACATGATCCACACCAGATTGCTCAGATTGTATCCTATTTCGGAATAGAGTTAACTCTTCCCGTAGATGGAAGCTCAGAAGCAAGGCAGCTGCTGGCTGATATTCTTTCAGATCCATCAGTCGCCGGTCTGGTTATGCTTATGGGAGTATCCTTCGGAGATCCTGTCACATCGGGAGAGAGATCATATATACCTGTTGAATGGGGTTTTCCAGGATCAAGAAATACCTTGTTCATTGAGGTCACGGTCGAAAACGAACAGTGGAAAATCAACGACTATTTCGAGACTGTCCCCTCTGGAAGGGGTTGATAGAAAAACTCAGACCTGCATTACAGCATATAAATCTATTCGAACTGGTGATATCCGGGAACAATGGGTATTGTATAACTTAGATTAAACTGAATTATTCCCGGGAGATTGATTTATGTTTTCCAGCAGTACGAACAGGGATGCAACCCGGCTTCAATCAATTATCAGAATTACAAGAGCTATAAGCACAGTACACGATCTGCACAGTTTGATAACTCTTCTAGCATCTGAAACGAGCAAAGTTCTCAATGTGGAGCGTTCGACTGTTTTCCTATATAGCAGAAATACAGATGAACTCTGGTCTTACGTGGCTGAGGGTGAATCAAATGAAATCCGCTTCAGCGCAAATCAGGGAATCGCAGGTTCTGTTTTTCAGAGTGAAAAGACAATGATTCTGCACGATGTCTCAGATGATAAGCGATTCAATCAAGAAATTGATGACACCACCGGATTTATAACTAGAAATATGATTACAGCGCCAATAATAAACCCTTTAGATCACTGCATCGGTGTTTTTCAGGTCATCAACAAAGAGGGCGGCGATTTCAGGAATGACGATGCCGAATTTCTGGAGATTGTCGCTGCGGAAGCAGCAATAACCATTGAGAACGTCAGACTCCTGGAGAGTCGAAAACGAATGTTCGATAGTCTTATCAAGGCTCTTGTAATTTCAATCGAAGCACGAGATCCGCTTACAGCTGGGCACAGCTTTGATGTAACATTCCTTGCGGGTAAGATTGCCGAGTACCTGAAACTTGACCAGGACACAAGCGAAGCGATCTACTACGCTGCGCTTCTCCATGACTATGGAAAAATCGCTGTTCCCGACAGCATTCTGAAGAAGCCGGGTACGATCTCCAAAGAAGAATTCTCCATTCTCAGAAAACATGTTCAGCATACTCGAATAATACTCTCCCCCATTGAATTCGAAGAGAGGCTTGAAAAAGTTCCGGTTTTCGCGTCTCAGCACCATGAAAGAATCGATGGACAAGGATATCCTGATGGACTCAAGGGTAATCAAATCTCAATAGGCGGAAGAATTATCGCTGTTGCTGACGTCTTCGAGGCACTTACAGCAAAAAGGCATTACCGTGAGCCGTTCAGTCTCGG
>DAOWAG010000076.1 GCA_030634715.1 Candidatus Aegiribacteria sp.
ATCACCTTCCAGGTCCTTTGCTCTGATCTTCCTGGCCAGCATCAGGCCCTTCTGCAGATGAACCATCGCAGAATCAAAGCGCTCCATGAAGGTGTGAATGAGACCTATCTTGTTATTGGACTCTGCGATGCCTCGTTTATCCCCGATTATTTCGTAGATGGCTAGAGCCTTGAGACAAAATTCCAATGCAGGTTCGAATTCATTTTGCTCCTCGTGAAGGGTTCCGATGTTCATGTAGGAGTAAGCAATACCCCTTGTATCTCCGATCTCTTCCTTGATTCTCAGTGACTTGTGATAATGCTCCATCGCGCGAGCGTAATCTCCCCGTGATTCAAAGACTATTCCGATGTTATTGTAAGTGAGTGCAATGCCTTGCTCATCTCCAAGCTCCACAAATAATCGCAAGGCCTTGAAGTAGTATTCAAGTGCCTGATCACTTTTTCTCCACTCATCGTAAATGATTCCAATATTGTTATAACTCTTTGCCATGCCTGGCTTGTCAGTGATTTCTTCCTTGATCTTCAGAGCTTTGATGTGGCTTGCCAATGCCCGTTCGTAATCACCCTGGTTCCTGCGGATGTTCCCGATATTGCTGTAACAACTTGCAATACCCTTCCTGTCCCCTGTTTCCTCAAAAATCCTTAAAGATATGGTATAGCACTCAAGCGCCTTATCGTATTCACCTCTTGCCCAGTATGACGTCCCGATAGCCATGTGGCTGTCTGCCATCCCTCTCTTGAATCCTATTCCTTCTGCCAAAGCAAGAGCCTGGCTGGCATAGCCTTCTGCCTGCACAGGATCTGAGCGGTAAAGTGCATAAGCTAAATCGCATAACACCTTCACAATCTCTGTGCTTGTAACATCCTTTTCAGGCTGAGCACGGAGTGCCTCCAATTTCCCCTTCAGATCGTCTATCTTATCCTTTGCCACAATCCAGTGTCTACTCAGCTCCCTTCGAACGTCTGTTTGAGACAGACATGTTCGATATTAGTTCCTCCTGAAGGGAAGCTGTTTTGAAGACACCTCTGACACCCCCAATTCTGATGCACTTCATCTCCTGGAGCATTTCGGTGCATCACAAAACGACAATACACAGGATGACCTGTTTATGTCAAAGTCTTTAATTCGCTTATTGGCACTGTCATGTTGATCCTTAATCCAAGACTCGAATCATCTCCCCCTTGCCAGTGGAGGAACTTTTATTAGTTTATCTATAATTCACTTGTCCAGGGGTCGGGATATTCTGAATGGGATCTGATGATAAAAACATCATTACTTTCCAGCAACCCTGACTCTGCATATCTTGAAGAATTCCCTCAAATCGGCACCGGCAGTCAGATTGAATCGCACCTTCATTCTGTTTCAGCACAAGGCATTATCTCCATGAACAAGAAGCATAAGAAGAACCAATTGGTTCTGTTCACCATTCTTCTTACTCTGGCAGGTCTTCTCATTACCGGCTGCTCGAATCGAGAGGATCGCATGGAAATTGACCTTGACCACTTGGTCGAAGACAGTGAGCTTAGAGTAAGCAGCACATCATCTGATACAGATGTGTTGCGTATCGGCTTCGATCTTCGCTCGAATCCGCAGGAGGACGCCAGACAATATCTCCCTTTCCTGGAATACCTGGAGAAAGCTACTGGTTATACATTTGAACTTGTCTTCACGCCAGGTAACGGCAGCATTGTAGATGATCTTGGAACGGGTGCTGTCCAGTTTGCATTCATCGGGGCGGGATCATACATTCAGGTTTACAGTAAATACGGCGTTATCCCCCTTGTGCACGGACTTAATGCTCAGGGAGAGGCGAGATATCAATCGGTAATTATTGTTCCACCAGATAGTCCAATCCGGAACATTGAGGACCTGCGCGGCAAGCATTTTGCCTTTGGCAGTGTCACATCTACACAGGGACATCTCATTCCAAGGATTATCCTGGCAGAACATGGCTTAACTCTGGATGATTTGGCTGCGTATGATTACACCGGTTCGCACCAGAATTGTGCCAATGCTGTATCCGCAGGGCGATTCGATGCTGGAGGGATGCAGGATATTCTCGGCATGGAATTGGCGGCGGATGGTTTACTGCGCATTATTTACACTTCCCGGTACTATCCCTCCAGCGGCATCGCCGCCAACATCGATGTGCCGACTGAGATTCTGGAAAATGTGCAGCAGGCACTGTTGGATTTCGACCCGCAGGGAAGCGACTCCTCCAACCTCTATCACTGGGACAAGACCGAGATGCCCAACGGTTTCGTTGAGGCTGATGAAGATGACTATGCAGGTCTTCTGGAATGGGCACTAGTGCTGGGTTTCCTTTCTGATGAGCATAATGTGAGACAATGAAACTCAAAACCAAAATATCCCTGATTATCGCTGTTACAGCCCTGGTGACCGGCGGAACCCTTGCGCTTCTTGTGAGCAATGTCATGCATAACGCTCTTGAACAGGAACTGGAAAAGAGAGGCGTGGTCATCGCTCAAACACTGGCGGAGCATGTCACCCACAGCGTAATTGATGGAGAGGTCATAGCTGCTCATAGTGCCCTGAACGATATTATCCGACGAACAGATAACGTCGAGTTTGCATGCATTTTCGGTTTCAACGGAGAAATGTTCACACACTCGTTCGATAGCGGATTTCCGCGTGCCCTGCTGCCCAGAGAACACGATCTGATCCGTTCGGACTCTCCGCGACTTGATAGATTCTCGATCGGAGATGAGGTAGGACTGATGGTTGGGTATCCGCTGATTGACGGGATGAAAGCCCACATTCATATAGGTCTGAACGAGACCTATCTGCATGATCAGATAATGGAAACTCGTAACCAGATCATCGGTATCACCTTTATTGTGGCGCTGATAATAATGCTTCTTGGTTTTATTCTAAGCGACCGTATCGCCCGTCCTCTTGTGAAACTGTCGAAATCCCTGAATAATTTTGGCAAAGAACGGATCATACAGGAGCTGACTTACAATGGCGGTGGCAGGGAGGTTGCCGATCTGACACAGGCCTTCAATCTGATGGTCATCGAGCGTGAACGAGCGGAAGAACAGATCAGAACCCTTGCGGCGATTGTGGAGCAATCCTCAGAGGGAACAGCTCTGGCCGATATGAATGGTATTCTGACTTTTGTCAACCGGGCTTGCGCCGAAATGCACGGGTATGACTCAACTGAGGAACTTTCCGGACAGAATCTGAGTATCTTCCATAATGAAATGCAAATGGAAAAAGAAGTAAATCCCTTCAACAGGAAGGTGATAGAGCAGGGTTTCCATACAGGACAGGTCGGCCACACGCGCAGGGACGGCACAACATTCCCAACACGGATGACCTCCAATATCATCAAGGATAGAAGCGGTAAGCCTGTTTCGATTGCCGGTCATATGATCGATATCACAGTGCAGAAACAACTCGAGGAGCAACTTTTCCAGTCACAGAAAATGGAAGCTATTGGATTGCTTTCAGGCGGAGTGGCTCACGATTTCAACAATATCCTGCAGGCAATTCTCGGCTATGCCGACCTTGCAAAAGCCAAACTTTCAGAGGGAAGTGTCATTTTCGAAAATATTGAGGAGATATACAGGAGTGCGAACAGAGCCTCAGATCTAACCCGGCAATTACTCGCGTTTAGCCGCAAACAGGTTCTTGTCCCCAAAGACATCGATCTGAATCACCTGGTAGATGGCATGCTCAAGATGCTCGGTAGAGTAATAGGTGAAGATATAAAGACCAATTTCATTAAAGGTCACAGGCTTGGAACTGTTCATGCAGACCCTGGACAAATGGAACAGGTTCTTATGAACCTCTGCGTCAACTCGCGCGATGCTATGCCGCAGGGCGGTTATCTCACCATCGAAACGGAAAATGTGCTAATAACAGAGGAGTATACTAAGACTCATCTCTTTGCTCGCAAGGGGCGCTATGTGTTGGTCACATTGTCTGATAATGGTTGCGGAATGAACGAGGAAACCCGTAATAGAATCTTCGAGCCATTTTTCACAACCAAGGATGTCGATAAAGGATCTGGGCTGGGACTTGCTTCAGTATTCGGGATTATAAACCAGCACCACGGGTATATTAACGTCTACAGCGAGGTAGGAATAGGTACTACATTCAAAATATACCTGCCGCTTGTTGAGCGTCCTGCCGAGGACATAGGAACCAGGGTCAAAAGCAGGGTCGTCGGCGGTACCGAGACTATCCTTGTTGCCGAGGATAACGATACTGTCCGCAACCTCGCCAGGCAAGTGCTGGAAAGGGCTGGCTATACTGTTTTTCCTGCAGAAGATGGCCACGAAGCTCTCGAAGTCCTTAAACAGCATGCTTCGGATATTTCTCTTGCATTACTCGATGTTGTCATGCCTGGATTGAGCGGCAGGGAAGTCTACGATGTGATAATGAAAACCAATCCCGATATCAGAATCCTCTTCACCAGTGGATACAGCCAGAATGCCATACATACTCGCTTTGTTCTTGACAAAGGAATAGACCTCATCCGAAAACCCTACGATCCGGATACTCTTCTTCTCGAGATCAGAGCCGTACTCGATAAATAGAGCATGCATAAGCTATACGATTCACACATGCCTTAAACCGGACGATTTCAATAATGCTATAATGTAGAACATGATCTCAATTTTGCAGATCTGAAGAAATAGCGATAGAACGCCCTGTCCGACATTCTATTTACGATTTTTACCAGACAGGCTATTACAAGCCATGTAAACCCTACTCTGGCCAGAAGCACACCTGTTATGCTTGCCCCAAGAGACATCATCAGAAGCGTGTCCTCAACAATGGAGTGAGAAAGTCCCATCAATGACATGGAGAAGAACACGTTCTTCGGTGAAAGCCTTCCTGAAGCGATATCCCTTATTATGAGCCCACCTCCGTATGAAATCCCCAGCACCATTCCGAGGATGGTTACGGTAGACGCGGATTTACCAATGCCCATTGATGTCAGGATAGGTTCAAGCAGCTTGTTCACAATCCTTGTGATTCCGAGTCTGTCAAGGATTTTCATGAGGATGATCAACCCTAGTACAATCAAGAAGATGATAGAGAGATTCTTAAGTTGAGATAGAGCCCAGGAAGATAGCGTGCCATCAGTCGGTGCAGGTTCCCATAAGATGCTGCCTTCACCCTGGAGGAAATTCCCCATCTTGTAAATACTGTGAAGGATGATACCGAGCAGGAAAGCGCTCAGTATTCTGAAAGGAACCATGAATCGAACTCTAACTCCAGTCTTTCTGGCAATTGATATTTCCACCGGCATGGAATGGGCAACCAGAATCATGCAGGCCATGACAGTTATTTGCGCTGTAGACATGTGAAATGCTGGGGCAATGGTCGCGAAGACGGCAATACCGCCGTAAATGTTTGTTATAATCGCGGTTGCCCAGACTAATCCCATTTCTCCGGGAAGTCCAACGAGCTTCATTACAGGCGCGAAGGCAAAAGCGATGTATTTGATAAGACCCAATTCGCTTAGAACCTTAACAATGATAATAACAGGAACCATTACGCGAAAAAGAACAAGGCTAACTTTCCCAGCTTCCTTGATCTGCTTCCAGATAGATATCAATATTGCCACATGCAATTCCTTCCCTGGTATGTCCGAAAGATAAGTCTTTTTAATATAATCCAGATACAGCCGGATTTCTGTACCATATCAGATTGAGAGGAGATCATGGAAATAACGCAAAATCTTTTCAGGATCTTTCGTGATAAGGGAGAAGAGCTTTATCTGGTTGGCGGGTACGTCAGAGACTTGCTTCTCGGAAGAGCCACAGAGGATTTTGATTTTGCGACAAGTGCTCTGCCCGAAGTTACAAGGAGTATTCTGGAATCCTCCGGATTCAAGGCAATTCCTATTGGAATTGAATTCGGAACTGTTGCCACATTCCTGCAGCATGAGACAGATAAGATTGAGGTTCAGATAACAACTTACAGATGCAGGGAAAGCTATCGTAAAGGTTCCCGCCATCCTGATGTAGTATTCGGGAAGAACCTTGAAGAAGATTTGACAAGGCGTGATTTCACAATCAATGCGATGGCCATAAGCGAAGAGGGGAAGATCGTTGATCCTCTCGGTGGCAGGTTGGATCTGAAAAACGGAATTATCAGAACGCCGCTTGAACCGGATGTGACTTTCAGGGAAGATCCGCTCAGGATGCTCAGAGCCTTCAGGTTTGCCTGCCGCCTTGGGTTCTCACTTCATCCATTGATTATTAATGCTGTCAGCAAGCTCCATACGGAGATAATGAATATCTCCAGAGAACGCTGGAAGTTGGAGATGGATCTGATACTCACTACTCCTGATGGGAATTCCGTGGCGGATACCCTTCAGGGAATGAAGGAATCCGGTATCCTGACGGATATGATTCCTCAGTTCAAGGAAATGTTCGAGCTGGATGGTGTTGAACAGGGTAACGCTCATTGTACCGATATCTGGAATCATACTCTCGATGTCATTCGGCATCTGGAATCAAACG
>DAOWAG010000122.1 GCA_030634715.1 Candidatus Aegiribacteria sp.
CAGAATCTTCATCGTGAATGCAATAAGTGCTGAATTGATCATCATCATCACAAGCATCCTGTCAGTACACGGATCGATCTCACCGGTCTCGACTGCTCTGTCAAAGACCGGATCGAATACCTCAGTTCTCATCAGATTGAACTCGCTCTGAAGATCTTCGATCATCAGGCCAATATTCGGATCATGAAGCATCGACATGAAAGCCCTGGCCAGTCCGGGTTTCGTCTCTGCGAATTCGATTCTGAATTTAACGTACCGTGTCAGCGATTCTCTCAGGTTAAAATCAGGATTGAACATATCCTTAATCATCTCCCTGCCCATCTGAAGCAGATACATTGCAAGAGATCTGTAGTATCCTTCCTTGTTTTTGAAGTAGTAGTAGATCATAGGTTTTGACATGTTCGATGATTCTGCCACAAGATCCATTGTGATTTCAGAGAAGGTCTTCTCTGATAACAGATTAATCCCTGCCTGAAGAAGCTTCTCTCTGTTCGTGTCACTCATATTTTCCCTTCACGATCAAATATTTACTTAACGTCAAATATTCTACTTACCAGTAAGTAATTGTCAAGGGATGTAATTATATATTACTGTCAGTGTAGATGTTACAATGCTATTGAGGTGAAGTGGAATACTCTCCGGAGGATTGATTATGGAATCAGGAGTGAATCAGATCACAGTCAGAATATTCCTGAACAGCTTAAGCGCTTCTGTTTCCGCTTTTCTGGATTCTTTCAATGCTCCGATAACCATCTTTCTTCCAGAACTGCTGACTTCGGGATCAATTCCAGGTCCCCTGAAAGGATAAACCGCCAGGATCTTATCCAGATTCTGATACACTGAATTATACAGTCTGATTACTTCATGAAGCGGTTTTCTGATTTCCCAGTCGAAATCCGAGATCACCTCCTCCAGAAAATGAACCGCAGATTTTCTGCACTCAGACCAGACTTCGGTGTTGTACGCGACACCCCATGGCAGTTCATTCTCCTGTTCAATGGCTTTAATCCAAGTATCAAAACCATCCGGACCGGAATGATATTTATCCATTATCCAGTTCTTTGTATTATCAGCGTGATCTAACGTAGCCTGCAGCGCATCCCTGAGGGTTTTTCGAGTATCAGCAGGATTGCACTTCCCACAACTGTACACTTCAATAAGTCCGATATCCGAATCACCAAGTTCGTTCCAGGGTTTTGTCCCCTTTCCCTCATCACAGAGAGGACCCGAATACAGATAACCTTTTTCATCGTAACCCTGAATTACATAGAACTCTGGTACTTCCAGTTCCCATCCGAAACAAGGTTTTCCTTCATCGATTGCTTTCCGTGCAAAATCCCATGATTTCTTCTGCAGATCCTTAAGATCTTCATCTCCCCTCCAACCGAATACACACTCCTGCTTCAGCCCGAAATTTGGAGACAGGTCAAAGAGCATCTCAGTCTTCCAGGCTGTAGGGCCGCTGGGACAAAGGATATCATGAATATTGATGATAAAAGCGTGCCCTGTTGATCCAGATATCCATGCTGGAGAAACATTAATTCCCAGATATTCCGCACATCCATGCATGCAACCGATATGAGTGGTCCACATCGGTGTCCACTTGAGACCCTCGAGTTTATTCATGATTCACCTCCGAAAGATCATTAGAGTGTCAGTACCCTCCAACCTCGTGACTTCCCTCTCCGGGAAACATAGCAAAGCCATCGTAATCAGGACTCCGAATTTCCTCAAGAAAATCCTGGTAACACTGAATCCTTTTCCAGATAAGGTCACACATGCTCCAGGTATACGTGTATCCGTAGCCTGATCCCATATACAGTTCACCGGTCTGGAGGCTGACCCATTGTATGTCCTCCTGGATCCGGGACCAGGCATCAGCATGTACAAGAAAAGCATCGTGAGCAATCTGGAATTCATTGAGCATTGGAGTAGGGATTGCATTCATCTCAGACTCAACTTCATATCTCAGGCTATCGAGTTCAGATTTCAGCGAGTCGAGGTACGAAGTAATGCGGAGTTTCATCTCCCAGTTACTGTCGCCAAGGGTTGTGTATTCCGAAAGCGTTTGTTCATGTATTCTCGGAGGTTCGAAGATATCTTCATCAGCGTTACAATAATTTGAGAACGAGAAAAGAAATAGCAGAACGAATCCAGCAGATAACACGCAGGATTGCTGAAAACAGGATATCACCATAACTGTCATCCTCTCCGCATTGGAACAGGTTTCATTACAAAGCTACTTGTTCAGCCGGGCTTCCGCAAAGACCCTGGAGGTGCTTTGAAAGAACTGATCTTATATTCGAGAGCTGACAGTTGTCATGGAGGTTCAGAATTAATGCACAGTGACCTGGAATTGAGATTCAGAGAGATCGTTAGAATTCATATTGACAGGTATCCTCTCATGACCGGCTCAGATATCTATAAACTGCTCTATCAGGCAGCGATGGGGAACTCGCATGCGTTCATCGATCTGGAATCCAATCGTTCATCGCTTGAGAACGAGCTTATGAATCCCGGAAATGGACCTGTGGAACCTCTGAAGGATGTCATTTCTCCCTGTGGGTGTGTCTGGCGAATTAATCTGCGACCATTCGCAGAAGAGAGACTGGATCCGGAAACGCTTTTCTCAGCCTTCATTAGAACTGCAAGGGAATTCAAGGGATCAGAAGACAAGCTGCAGATCTACTGCTCCTGGTTCATTCACATGAAAGACAGGGGTCAGCTCCCGGATAAATTCAGGAATATTGAGACACTCTTCAAGGATATGCTTTCGTCAGGTTATCCAGCAGTGCACCATTCATCTATCTACCGGAACGCTTATTCGCCGGCCTACCGGGTTATTGCAGAGGAATAGAGTCAGGATCACCGCTGATTGACATGGACATGGACGATATCCATCCCTGAATACTATCCTCCAGAGGACTTTCATTCAGATCCAGCAGATACCAGTCTTCAGTTTTCGATACTATACCGGCAGCAGAACCGGAAGGGATGGAATAAATGACCATGGAGAGCGAATCAGGTTCTGCAAACAGAGGTGAGTCCTGATAGATCATCGCATAGGCGACTCCAGCCTCTGGACCCCAGATAATAGATACGCTGTCAAGTTCACCCTCGATTACTATGTTCTCATCCTCGGAAATCCATCTCAAACGGAAACTTCCTATGTTGGCCGCCTGTGCCACTCCTGGATCAAATCCAAGCCATCCATCAACAGTCCTGCCGGATACGATTACTCCCTCAAATGGAGCAAGCATGCTCCAGACATCTGCGCTGGAGTCCGGCCGCTGGAATACAGCAATTGAGTCAAGTGTGATAATCAGGCAGTCTTCAATGTCGAAAGACTGTATTATCCTGACTGAATCCGGAAGAGAAGAGTCATGTGGATGATGTGGGGTAAACCACTGTTCTACTCCGGATACAGCGAGAATCACAGACATAATAATCGCGATGAACATGTTTCCTCCTTCATCACCACCACAATCTGCTGAGTATATACGAACGATAAAGGAACATTGATTAAATAGTGACAGGCACTATTTACAGCAATTTTGTTTTTCCAGTCGGACGGGGAGCCTTCACAACAAGAACTCTAAGAGTGCCTTCACTCTCGTTGTACCAGCAATGCGGGATATCCTTCGGGCTATCGATGACCGTGTCCTTTGAAACGATCTTTTTTTCATCTCCGACCTCAACAACACCTTCACCTTCTAGAACGTAGAAAAAGACATCTACAGGTGTAATGTGGCGGATCAGTTTCTCGCCTGGCTGGAAAGTAATAACGCTTGAGAGAGCATACTTACTATCGTAAACACGTCTGACATCAACACCGTGCGGATTCTTTGCATGCGGTTGTTCACTCATTTTCAGGATTTTCACATTCTCACTTCCTCTTTCTGTTCAATTCCGTTGATTGCTGCAAGGCCATCATGCAGCCGCGCGGAGGATGGGATTCCATCCTCCGTGCAGTGCCTTAATTATGATGGATCTAGCTGAAGTATCTTTCAAGAAGGCCCTTGAACGCCTTCCCATGACGAGCTTCATCCCTGCACATTTCGTGAACCGTATCATGAATGGCGTCATATCCGAGCTTCTTCGCCTTTGTCGCAATATCCTTCTTGCCTTTGCAGGCCCCGTACTCGGCTTCAACTCTGACGCGAAGATTCTCCCTGGTGTCTGCAACTACTACTTCTCCGAGCAATTCTGCAAACCTCGCAGCATGCTCAGCCTCTTCAAAAGCTATCCGCTTGTAGGCTTCAGCAACTTCCGGATATCCTTCTCTGTCTGCCTGACGGCTCATGGCAAGGTACATACCAACTTCAGTACACTCACCAGTGAAGTTTGCTCTGAGCCCTTCAAGAATCTCCTCATCCACGCCCTTAGCGATTCCTATTCTGTGCTCATCAGCCCATACCATATTTCCATCTGTCTGTTCAACGAATTTTTCTTTCGGAGCTCCACACTGCGGGCATTTCTCCGGTGGAGCATCTCCTTCATGTACATAACCGCAAACCGTGCATACGAATTTCTTCATGCTGAATCCTTTCATCCCACCTGAATTAACCGAGTATCGCTTTCAGATCCTCTTCACTTGTTGTTGTCGGTTTGATGGCGAACATGTTGACCAGGACATCAAGAGCTACAGGTGTAAGGAAAGCAGGCAGTGAGGGGCCCAGCCTGATATCTTTTATTCCGAGGTGAAGAAGGGAAAGAAGGATCGTTACCGCTTTCTGCTCATACCAGCTCAATATCATCGAGAGGGGAAGATCATTTACACCGCACTCGAATGCGTCGGCGAGAGCTACAGCTATCTGAATAGCTGAGTGAGCGTCATTGCACTGACCTATATCGAGAAGTCTGGGAATTCCTCCGATGTCACCGAAC
>DAOWAG010000247.1 GCA_030634715.1 Candidatus Aegiribacteria sp.
CCAAGTTTGCCCAGTTGGTGAACATTTTGCTTCATGCGGCGACAACAGCTTAGGGTTTGCTCGAATACATGGCTTTGCCGTGTTTCCCGCTCTCGTTCGGAAGTGGCAGAGTGGACTCAGCCACTTCACTCACTCCGTTTGGGAATCCGTTGCCTCAATCCGAGATGCGGGCACGACTATTTCCGTCCTTTCTCATGCAAGAGCTTTTACTTCTGCCCCTCTTGCAGTCAGAAGCGTACTCTATTCTTCGCCGAGCATCTTACTGAGGAAGTTCTGCTCAACCTCCCGCATCGTCAGTTCGTCTTCACTAGAGCGGTAAGGGAAAAGGCTTTGCCTTTATTCCTGGTTCTAAAGTTCGGCGGCTTTTGCAGCACCGTAAGCCCCCTTTGGGGGCGCAACCCCCAAACCACATCCTTTGGATGTGTTTGTTGACTCATGTTTTCAGAGTTTATTTAATGACTTTAGCGATATTACCCTGTATTTGCTCTCACGAAGACAGTTGGAGCGTTCTTTTCACTTCCATAGAGTACATGTTATCGATTTTGAGTAGTATTTCTCTCTTTTGTCGATTTTGGACCCCTGCCTCTTCAGATTAATTTTCCTATCATTGGACCGAAAAGAGAGACGGCGGCGAATCCGATAAAAAAATCCCAGGGTCGCAGCGATGAGGCCGGTTGTGCTGTTTCCCTTAGTCCGGATCGATTTTTCTATAAGTCATCCCGGGCAAAAGCTCTGAATAAAACTTGAATACTTACAAAAAAAATCCAACCTTCATTCCCTGTATGCCCGTTATCTTTTACCTTTATCATATAAAGACAGTAATAATAGGGACGGGTCTTTTCTTAAGTCTAGAACCAATCCGGCACAAAAAGTATAACAAAATGAAGGTTTAGCATTGAACCCAGTTCTCTCCTCCTGAAGCAGCCGAGCAGTCCGTGTCGGTAATCAATATTGGAAATCATAGGGCTTGTTGCCGATTTTGATAGAGATCATACTCAGGATATGGTGAAGATCAATAAATTGCTTTGTTGTCTATTCCTTGTTCTGTCTGCAATTCCTTCCCGGGCGGAGACTTCGGTATGGAAGGTCAACAGTCATGGTAAGCATCTATTTCTCGCCGGGACGATTCATATCCTTTCACAGGATGAATACCCCTTGCCTCCCGAATTCGAATCGGCCTATGAGCAGTCCGGGATCATTGTCTTTGAAACAGATATACAGGGTCTGGAAAGTCCGGAAGCCCAGGGAGCTATGATCAGGGCTGTCAGCTACGGGGAGGGGCATAGTTTGCAGCAGGTACT
This sequence comes from Candidatus Aegiribacteria sp., assembly GCA_030634715.1. The sequence continues at coordinate 1,302 of DAOWAG010000247.1, forward strand.
GAGTGAAGAAACATATCTGCTGCTGAGTTCCCATCTGGAGACACTTGGAATTCCCGGAAATGCTTTGGATCCCTTTAAGCCGGGTATGGTTACGGCTTTGATTACGGTTATGGAACTTCAGCGTCTGGGCATATCTGCAGCAGGTGTGGATGCCTATTTCAGCGGCAGGGCTCTGGCTGACGGTAAAACGATGAATCAGCTGGAAACGATTGAAGAGCAGATCAGTTTTATAGCTAATATGGGGGACGGGCAGGAAGATGAACTGATTCTTTCTACCCTTTCCGATATTGAAGAGCTTTCGGCCATTTTGGATGAGATGATAAGGGCCTGGCGATCGGGGAACACCGACGACCTGGACAGGCTCTTTATTTCAGAGCTGGATCAGGAATTTCCGCAGATCTACAGGGACCTGATTGTAAAGCGGAATAATGCCTGGTTTCCTCAGATTGAAAAGATGGCCTCAAGTGAAGAGGTTGAGTTAATCCTTGTGGGGGCCGCCCATCTGGTCGGACCGGACGGTATCCTCATTCTGCTTTCTGAGAAGGGGTATGAGGTCGAGAAATACCGACTGGCGGGAGATTGAATCCGTAGAACTGTTCTTTGTCTTCTGATCAGGTCAATTCCGAGTTTTCAATAGCGTTACTGTCTGCCTCAAAAAATACATACTGGAATCAGTAATATAGAACTATCCTTCAGAGTTCAATCTCCGCATCGGGAGAAGATTGTGTCGGTGAGGGGCAAGGTCAGCGGGAGCTCATACGCGTCGAAGGATTACAAACGGATTCTTCCTTCCGAAATGATGACAATCAAACTGGTTGAATCCGTTGCGGAAGATATTGTGGTTGAGTTGATATGAGCGAGACTCTCACCTGCATCATGTGTCCTGTCAGTTGCGAATTGAATGTAATCAGAAATGATGATGGCATTCAAGTCGAAGGAAGTCAGTGCGGCAGGGGGGTGGATTTCGCTGAAGAGGAAATCCTTCACCCGAAAAGGAATCTGGCCACTTCGATACCGATTTCAGGGAAGAACTTCAGGATGCTGTCCATTCTTCTTTCTGATCGGGTATCCCGGCATCTGCTGATGGATATCCTGAAGGAAATCGCCGTAATCCGCATTGATCCACCGGTATATCGAGGACAGGTACTGGTGGATAATATCCTCAACTCTGGCGCTGATGTCATTGCAACCCGAACGGTTGAGTAGATAATTGAGCCTCTTCTCGACCACCTGATACGATTAGATTAAACTCACAAACATGAGCTGTTCAAAACGTCGCTTCGTGGTCGTGGTCATATTCGTTCTGTTCTTATCGACACTTTCTGCACAAACTGAATCAACAGATGAGATTACCCTCGAATCTCTACGAAATCTGAGGGAACAAACGCTGAATGATGGCGGGCTGACTGATGAACTGCGGGAGCAGATACTGGCACAGTATGACAGCGCGATTCTTTTGCTTGAAACCGAGCGTGACAACCTTGCCGCTGCCGCCGGTTTTGAGAGAGAACGGAGCGGAATTGATCAGAAGTTATCCAACCTTCAAGCGGAGTTTGAGCGGCCGGAGCCCCCACTGCAGCTGAATCTTCCGGAAAACC